>NZ_JAALDW010000115.1:0-6888 GCF_014145055.1 Dietzia sp. DQ11-38-2 | reverse complement strand
GCGGCTCCGAGCCGGACCGCCAAGTCCACCGTGAGCGTCTGATTGGCGAGTCCGCGAACCCCGTCGGTACCGAAAAGTCGGGTCATGATGCGTGATCCTCCGGGATAGGGGGACCGCCACCGCACGCGGCGTGGGTGGTCCGGACCGGGTAAGGATAACCCCGGCCGTGCGGTCCCTCGGGAAACGAGCCAGAGCAGGCCCCCGCGGTAGCGGGCGCCTGCTCTGGGGTATCGAGCGCGTCGATCAGCGCTTCGAGTACTGCGGTGCCTTACGGGCCTTCTTCAGGCCTGCCTTCTTGCGCTCGACGGCGCGGGCGTCCCGGGTGAGGAAGCCGGCCTTCTTGAGCGCCGGGCGGTCATCCGAGGAGTACTCGGTCAGCGCACGGGCGATCGCCAGGCGCAGTGCACCGGCCTGACCCGACGGTCCTCCACCATGGAGCAGTGCCACGATGTCGAACTGCTCCTCGCGCTCGACGAGGACCAGCGGCGACTTGACGAGCTGCTGGTGAACCTTGTTCGGGAAGTAGTCCTCGAGGCTACGACCGTTGAGGGTGAACTGACCGGAACCGGGCATGAGGCGGACGCGGGCGACGGCCTCCTTGCGGCGTCCGACCGCCTGTGCCGGACCGGAGGAGGCGACCGGGGCCAGCTGGGACTCGGCGTCGGCCACGTAGTCGGTGCCGCCGGCGTAGTCGGCCTCGCTGTAGTCCTCGGCCACCTCGGCGGCGAGCTCCGCCACCGTGTCGTCGGCGAGCTCGGCCTCGGGGGTGATGTTCTCGTCGGTCACTGGGCCACCTGCTTGATCTCGTAGGGCACGGGCTGCTGGGCGGCGTGCGGGTGATCGGGTCCCGCGTACACCTTCAACTTGGAGGCGACGGCACGACCGAGCTTGTTGCTCGGCAGCATGCCCTTGACGGCCTTCTCGACGACGCGATCCGGGCGCGTGTCCATGGCCTTACCGAGGGACTGCGACTTGAGTCCGCCGGGGAACCCGGAGTGGCGGTGATGCATCACGCGCTCGCGCTTGTTGGACGAGATCGCGACCTTGTCGGCGTTGATGATGATGACGAAGTCGCCGGTGTCGGCGTTCGGGGCGAACTGCGGCTTGTGCTTGCCACGGAGGATGTTGGCGACCTGGACGGCGAGTCGACCGAGAACCACATCAGTGGCGTCGATGACGTACCAGGCGCGCGTCACGTCCCCGGGCTTGGGGGTGTACGTGGACACAGGCGATACCTCTGTCTGTCTAGTGGGGCTGCCGGCCGACCGGACGCCCTCCCCCTCGCGCGGCGGCCGGTGGTGACCCGCGGAGGCGGTCCGCCGATCCCCGGACACGGAGACGGCACGGACGCCGACGGTCAACCATACCGTCCGGGTGCGGACACTCCAACTCGCCGATCACGGACGGGCGGACATCGGTTAGACTCTCCCCGGTTCCCGCCCTCGTAGCTCAGTGGATAGAGCACGGCTCTCCTAAAGCCGGTGTCGGAGGTTCGATTCCTCTCGAGGGCACCACGGCGCGGGTCGGGTGGCCCCCGGCCCCTCAGCCCCTTCGGCCCCGTCAGCCCCTTCGGCCCCGCTCAGGCCCGCGACACCCGATGTCGAGCCCGGAGAGACGCCCCGTTGACATCAATACATGCACGTATGATGATGTATGCATGCCGAGGCGGCGGACGCCGCCCATGACGGGCGGACATCGCCCCGGACGACCGGCGACGAGGAACAGGAGCCCCACCCATGACCGTGACCGACCACCCCACCGCCGAACCGCACTCCCACACCCACGGACCCGGCTGCGGACACGAGGCGATCGTCCACGAGGATCACGTGGACTACCTGCATGACGGCCACCTGCACCGCGAGCACGACGGCCACTACGACGAGTGCACCACCTGCTCGTGTGACAACTGCGACGACAGCTGCGCGATGTGCACCTGCACGAACTGCACCTGCGAGACCTGCAACCACAACATCTGCTCGTGCGACAACTGCGGCGAGCGGCACGAGTGCGCGAACTGCGTCTGCGACGACTGCAGCTGCGCGACCTGCCGGCACGCGGCCTGACGGTCCCGGACGACACCGGCCCGTCACGGGCCGGCCCGCAACATATCTGACCGATACGGTCGAGCCCGCTGATGACACATCAGCGGGCTCGACGCTTCTCGGCCTGTCAGCGTCGCAGAGTCGCGGCGAACGCCCCGGTCAACGCCAGGATCGGCAGCCCGATGAACAGGTGGACTATCGCGGCGGCCACCCCGTCGAGGAACGGGACCGTCACCAGGAGCGGCAGCGCCACGGCCGCGATGATCAGCAACCCCACGGTCCACGAGAAAAACTGCTGCGGGTTGGCGGTGCCGACGAGCAGCAGGTACCAGAGGAGCCCGGCCAGGATCGCGGCCACCGCCCCGTAGACGGCGTACATGGTGGGGGTGTTGCCGCCGTTGGCCCACTGGTGGCCGAACCGGCCGAACGCCGCGTCCACCACCCAGGCGATCAGCCACCCGGCGATCGCCGCCACGAGAGCCGTGGCCGCGACGCTGCCCAGGAATTTGCCCACGTCGATAGCCGGACCGCGGGGCGCCCGGCGCTCCTGGTAGCCGGCGTCGTTCGAGTAGGGCTCGTCGTACCCAGCGTCCCCGCCCATCTGCGAGTACGCGCGCGAGTCGGGCTGGCCCATGCGCCGCGTCTGGTCGTCCTGTCCGGGATACATTCTTCTACCGCCTCCGAATCGGTGTGGTGGTCACCGAGGGTAGCCCCTTTGTCCACCGACTTCCCGCCTGCCGGGGTGCGGCCCCGCCCCGAGGCCGGTCGACGAGACCGGCCCGCCCGACCGTGAAGACGGTAGGGCGGGCCGGCGTCGGGTCCGGATGGACGAGTGGGATCAGTGGTTGATCGTCTTCTCCACACCGACACCCGTGAGGGAACGGACCTCCATCTCGACCCGCTTCTCCGGGAACTCGTCCTTCTTGCCGAGGAAGGTGCCGATGATCCCGAGGAGGAACGCCAGCGGGATCGACACGATGCCCGGGTTGGACAGCGGGAACAACGAGAAGTCGACACTGGTGATCATCGACTTCGGGCCGCCCGACACCGCGGGCGAGAGCGCGATCAGCACGAGTGTGCTGATCAGGCCGCCGTACATCGAGAACAGCGCGCCGGTGGTGTTGAACCGCTTCCAGAACAGCGAGTAGAGGATGGTCGGCAGGTTCGCCGAGGCCGCGATGGCGAACGCCAGGGCCACGAGGAAGGCGATGTTCTGCCCCATGGCGCCGATCCCCATGATGATGGACGCGATACCGATCACCACGACGGTGATCCGCGACACCCGCAACTGGGCCTTCTCGGTCGCCTTCCCGTGCTTGATGACGCCGTTGTAGATGTCGTGTGCGAACGACGCGGAGGCCGTGATGGCGAGACCCGCGACCACCGCGAGAATCGTCGCGAAGGCGACCGCCGAGATGATCCCGAGGAAGATCTCCCCGCCGAGCGCGAAGGCCAGCAGCGGGGCCGCCGAGTTCACGCCACCGGGCGCCGCCTCGATCACCTCCGACCCCACCATCGCCGCGGCACCGAAACCGAGGACCAGGGTGAACAGGTAGAACGACCCGATGAGCGCGATCGCCCAGGTGACCGAGCGGCGGGCCTCCTTGGCGGTGGGGACCGTGTAGAAGCGCATCAACACGTGGGGCAGGCCCGCGGTACCGAAGACCAGGGCGATCGACAGGGAGATGAAGTCGAGTTTGCTCGTCTCGGTGGCGCCGTACTGCAGGCCGGGCTGCAGGAGGTCCCTGCCGGAGTTGGCCACGGCCTCACCGAGGAGCGCCGAGAAGTTGCCCCGCACCGCCACCAGGACGAACAGGCACATGATCAACACGCCGCCGACCAGGAGGACGGCCTTGACCATCTGCACGTACGTGGTGCCCTTCATGCCACCGACGAGCACGTAGACGATCATCAGGAGCCCGACGACCGCCACGACGATCGCCTGCCCGGTGGAGTCGTTGATGTTGAGCAGGAGCGCCACCAGACCGCCGGCGCCCGCCATCTGTGCGATGAGATAGAACAGGCACACCGAGAGGGTCGCCAGGGCCGCGGCCATGCGGACGGGCCGCTGCTTGAGACGGAAGCTGAGCACGTCCGCCATCGTGAACCGGCCCGTGTTGCGCATCAGTTCGGCGACCAGCATCAGCGCGACCAGCCACGCCACCAGGAACCCGATGGAGTAGAGGAAACCGTCGTAACCGTTGATGGCGATGGCGCCGGCGATGCCCAGGAACGAGGCGGCCGAGAGGTAGTCACCGGCGATCGCGAACCCGTTCTGCGGCCCCGTGAAGGTGGAGCCACCGGTGTAGAAGTCCTTAGTCGACTTGGTCGACTTGGACGCCCGGAGGACGAGGGTCATGGTCACGACGATGAAGATCCCGAACACGACCATGTTGAGAAGCGTGCTGCCGACCTGCTCACCGGGGGCGAGCTCGCGGATGTTGTACAGCCAGTCGCCCATCAGGCCACCTCACCTTCCAGCTCGTGGCGGATCGCTTCCGCGCGGGGATCGACCACCCGGTTGGCGAACCGGATGTAGAGGAACGTGATGAGGAACGTGGTGACGAACTGCGCCAACCCGATGATCAGCCCCCAGGTGATGTTCCCGAAGACCTTGGTCGCCATGAAGTCGGTCGCATAGACCGCCAGGAGCACGTACAGGAAGTACCAGACGAGGAAGGCGATCGTCATGGGGAAGACGAACGCCCTGAACTTGCTGCGCAACTCCTGGAATTCCGGGCTGGAGTGCATCGCCTCGAAGTCAGCCGGCTCCGGGCTGCGTCGTGACGATCCTCCCACCGGTGGATCAGCTGGCTGGGACACGGAGGTCCTCCGTTTCAATTGTCTCGAGCCGCACCGCTGTAGTGATGGGCCTCACAGATTTGGACGGAAGAAGTGTGACACGGGACACAAGCCTTTGCCGAGTGCGGTGTGTCCCCCGGAGGCTGATTCGCCAAAAGTCCTGGTGGACCCACCCCCGTCGGAGGGGTAGACCACCTAATCCGGGGGGTCGAGGGGTGAGGTCGCTCACCGATGACCCCGGCGCCCTCCGGAAACAGCGGACGTGCGGGCCGGTCGCCGCTCGGGCCCGCTGACACTCAGGTCATCGACCGCGGAACACCGGTGGCCTCTTCTCCGCGCGGGCGGCCCGCGCCTCGGCCATGTCCTCGCTACGCCAGGCGAGTTGTTGCAGCTCGGTGTGTTCGTCGCGGGGCAGGAGCCGGGCGTCGTCGTCATTGATCACGGACTTGATGTGCCGGAGGCTCAGGGGGGCGAACCGCGCGATCTCCGCGGCGAGTTCCATCGCCGTGTCGAGGTCACCGATCTCGTTGGCCAGGCCGATCCGGGCCGCCTCCTCCGCGCCCACCGGACGCGCGGTCATGAGGACCGACCGCGCGTGTCCTCCCCCGACCACGTTGGCGAGCCGCTTGATGGTCCAGTTGTCCAGGGCCAACCCCACCTTCACGACGGGTACCGCGAACACCGCGCCGGGGGCCACGACGCGGAGATCGGCGGCCAGGGCGAGCTGGACCCCGGCGCCGACTGCGGGCCCGTTGACGGCCGCGATGACGGGGACCGGCACCGACTCCACCGCCTCGAGCATCGCGGCGTGGGCGTCGTAGAAGTTCAGGTTGTACACGCCGCCGGACAGGTCGGCGCCGGCGCAGAAGGCCGACCCCGCCCCGGTGATGACGATCGCCCGGACCGGGTCCTCACCCTCCGCCGCGGCTCCCGCGACTTCGATCGCCTCCCGCAGGGCCGTGCAGACCTCCGCGTCGAGGGCGTTGCGGGTGCGGTGACGGTCGATGGTGACGACGGCGACGGGTCCGTCCCTGCGTGTGTCGATCATGGCGGCGGGGCCTTCCGGTGCGTCGCGGTCTTCTGTGTCGCGGGCTGGTCGTCGCGGACTGGTCGTGGCGGACTCGAGGCGGGGGTACTCTCCTGCACCCGTGACCGAGGATACCTGCTGGTGAACGCGCCCACCGTACGATGCGTCCATGGCCAGAACCGGAGCTCTGCAGATCCTCGACATGGTCCTCGACGACGGGTCGTTCCGGTCCTGGGACGGCCCGCCGCTGCGCTCGCCCCAGGTCGACTCGGTCCCGGGGTACGAGGACTCCCTCGAGCGCGCGGCGCGGGTGTCCGGGGTGGACGAGGCCGTCATCTCCGGTGAGGGGACCTTGCTGGGTCGGCGCGTGGTGTTCATCGCCTGCGAGTTCGACTTCCTCGCGGGCTCGATCGGAATCGCGGCGGCGGAGCGGATCGTGTCCGCGATCGAGCGAGCCACCGCCGAGCGCCTGCCGATCCTGGCGTCCCCGACGTCCGGTGGGACCCGCATGCAGGAGGGCACGATCGCCTTCCTGCAGATGGTCAAGATCTCCGCCGCCGTGGCCGGGCACAAGTCGGCGGGGCTCCCCTACCTCGTCTACCTGCGCCACCCGACCACCGGAGGGGTGTTCGCCTCGTGGGGGTCGTTGGGCCACGTCTCCGTGGCCGAACCCGGCGCGTTGATCGGGTTCCTGGGACCCCGGGTGTACGAGGCGCTCTACGAGGCCCCCTTCCCGGAGGGCGTGCAGGTGTCGGAGAACCTCGCCCGCCGCGGCATGATCGACGGCGTGCTCCCCCCCGAGGGGGTACGAGACCTCACGGCGCGGGCCCTGCGCGTCCTCTGCCAGGACCCCCCGTGTCAGGACGAACCGGCGCCACCGCACGGGCCCGTCCCCGAGCCGGAGTCCGACCGCGCCGAGCCGCCCGACGCGTGGGACGCCATCGTCCGCTCCCGCCGCCGCGACCGCCCCGGTGCCCGGTCGTTCCTGGAGCGTGTCGCCCCGGACCGGGTCCCGCT
>NZ_JAALDW010000114.1:0-3830 GCF_014145055.1 Dietzia sp. DQ11-38-2 | reverse complement strand
ACCGGCGCCTCCTCCGGGATCGGCGAGGCCACCGCACGCGGGTTCGCCGACGCCGGGTACCTGGTGGGCGCCTTCGATCTGCAGCCGTGTGCCTGGGCGGCGGGGGATGACCGCGTGATCACCGGAGCGCTGGACGTCACCGACCCCGCCGCCTGGGAGGCCGCACTGGAACAGGTGACGGCCCGCTCCGGTGGCGCGCTGAACGTCCTGGTCAACAATGCCGGCCTGTTGTACGGGATGCCGTTCGTGGACGCGAGCTACGAGCAGGACTCCGCGCTCGTCGATGTCAACGTCAAGGGCGTGATGTACGGCTGCCGGGCGGCGCACCCGCACCTGGAGAAGGCCTCGTCCGCGGTCGTGGTCAACCTCTGCTCGGCCTCGGCGATCTACGGCCAGGCCGAGATGGCCGTGTACTCGGCCACCAAGTTCGCCGTCCGGGGGATCACCGAGGCGCTGGACCTGGAGTGGGGTCCCACGGGCATCCGCGTGTGTTCGGTGTGGCCGCTCTACGTGGGCACGGGGATGCTCGAGGGCGTGAACACCGCAGGCATGCGGAACATGGGCGTCCGACTGACCGAGGGCGACGTGGCCGGCGAGGTTCTGCGCCTCGCCGAGCAGACGCGGCGCCCGACGTCCGGTCTGCTCGGGCGGATCCGGGGCGTCGTGGGTCGCGAGGTGCACCGGCCTGTGGGCACCCAGGCCACCGCGATGTACCTGGCGTCTCAGGTCGGGCCGGGGCGGATCATCCGACTGGCCAATCGGCGCCTGACCTCGTGACCGGGCCCACCCCCGACCCGGAGGCCGCGACCGCGGACCCCGCAGCAGCGGATCCCTCCGCCGGGCCCACCGAATGGGGTGAGGGCCTCGTCGGGGTGGGCCCGTGGGAGCTCGAGCGCCCCGGGGAGCCCCGGCCGTCCGGCGACCACTGGGACCCGGAACTGCTCGACTCGGGCGACCGCCGCAACGTGGTCGACCGCTACCGCTACTGGCGGCGCGAGGCCATCGTGGCCGACCTCGACACCCGGCGGCACCCGTTCCACGTGGCCATCGAGAACTTCGGCCACGATGCCAACATCGGCACCGTGGTCCGCACGGCCAACGCCTTCCTCGCGGCCGAGGTGCACATCGTGGGTCGACGCCGCTGGAACCGCCGCGGGGCGATGGTGACCGATCGTTACCAGCACCTGCGGCACCACGAGGACGTGTCCGCGCTGATGGCGTGGGCCGAGGCCGAGGGACTGCCCGTGGTCGCCGTCGATAATCTCCCCGGTGCCGAGCCGCTCGAGACCGCCCGCCTGCCGCGCGAGTGTGTACTGCTGTTCGGGCAGGAGGGGCCCGGTGTCAGTGCGGACGCGCGCCTGCGGGCGGCCCGGACGGTGTCGATCGCCCAGTTCGGTTCGACCCGATCGATCAACGCCGGCGTGGCCGCCGGGATCGCGATGCACGCGTGGATCCGCGAGCACGCCGCCCCCCTCTGACGTCCACGACGGTCCCGGCGCCGCAGCCTTAATGGAAATGGTTATCATTAGGACCATGGCTGATTCCCGCATCCCCGTCACCGTCCTGTCCGGCTTCCTCGGGGCCGGCAAGACGACCCTTCTCAACCATCTCCTGTCCAACCGGGACGGTCGCCGCATCGCCGTCATCGTCAACGACATGTCCGAGATCAACATCGACGCCGCCCTGGTGGCCGGTGAGGGGCATGTCGAGCGCGGCGAGGAGAAGCTGGTGGAGCTCACCAACGGCTGCATCTGCTGCACGCTCCGCGAAGACCTCGTGGAATCCGTGGCCCGTCTGGCCCGCGACGGGTCGTTCGACGCCATCGTCGTGGAGTCGACGGGTATCTCCGAGCCCATGCCGGTCGCCGCGACCTTCGAGTGGGAGTTCACCGGCGGGTTCCGCCTCGACGACCTGGCCCGGTTGGACACCATGGTCACGGTCGTCGACGCCTCGACGTTCCTCGGTGCGATCGCCCGCGGGGACCGACTGGACCAGCACGACATGGCCGCGGGCGAGGGCGACGAGCGGACGATCGCCGACCTCCTGGTGGACCAGGTCGAGTTCGCGGACCTCGTGCTGGTGTCCAAGACGGATCTGGCCTCGGAGCAGGTGGCGGGCGCGACCGAGCAGATGATCCGGGCCCTCAACCCCCGCGCCCGCGTGCGCCGACTCGACCGCGGCAGGATCGATGTCGCCGACGTGGTGGACACCGGTTTGTTCGACCCCGCGGTCGCCGCGCAGGCGGAGGGGTACGCGGAGGAACTCGCCACCCCGCACACCCCGGAGACGGAGGAGTACGGCATCTCGTCGACGGTGTTCCGGTCCGGGCGGCCGTTCGACCCGGCTCGGCTCGAGGCGGCCCTCAGGTCCACCCGCGGTCTGGTGAGGTCCAAAGGCTACTGCTGGTTGTCGTCGCATCCGCACCATGCGGTGGTGTGGTCCCAGGCCGGGCCCAACTACGATCTCCAGATCGCCCAGGAGTGGGCGCGCGTACCAGACGTCCGCCCGGGGCAGGAGATCGTGCTCATCGGGGTGAAGCTCGACCACGCCGCGGTGCGATCCGCGCTCCGTGGCGCCCTGCTCACCGATGACGAGTTGGCGGCGATGCCCTCGGCGGTTCCGGGACTCGGATTGGCCCGCTGACCGCCGGTGTCCGCCGGGCGCCGTGACACCGTCGCGAGCCCACCGTGCCCCCGCCGGTCCACCGCGACCCGCCCCCTGGCGCTACCTCGTAGGATGGGATGAGTCACAGCGCCGAAAAACTGGAGGATCGTCAATGCCTATCGCCACCCCGGAGCAGTACAAGGACATGCTCGACCGGGCCCGTAACGAGGGCTTCGCCTACCCCGCGATCAACTGCACGTCGTCCGAGACCATCAACGCGGCCATCAAGGGTTTCGCCGACGCCGGCTCCGACGGCATCATCCAGTTCTCCACCGGCGGTTCCGAGTTCGGCTCCGGGCTGAACGTCAAGGACATGGTCACCGGTGCCGTCGCGCTCGCCGAGTTCGCACACGTCATCGCGGCGAAGTACGACATCCTGGTCGCGCTGCACACCGACCACTGCCCCGAGGACAAGCTGGACGGCTTCGTGCGTCCGCTCATCGAGATCTCCCAGGAACGCGTCGACCGCGGCGAGAACCCGCTGTTCCAGTCGCACATGTGGGACGGCTCGGCCACCCCGCTCGACCGTAACCTCGAGATCGCCAAGGAGCTGCTCGAGAAGACGGCCAACGCCAAGCAGATCCTCGAGATCGAGATCGGCGTCGTCGGCGGCGAGGAGGACGGGGTCGAGAACGAGATCAACGAGAAGCTCTACACCTCCCGCGAGGACTTCGAGGCCACCATCGACGCGCTCGGCGCGGGCAACACCGGACAGCGTTACCTGCTGGCGGCGACCTTCGGCAACGTCCACGGCGTGTACAAGCCCGGAAATGTCAAGCTCAAGCCCGAGGTGCTGAAGATGGGCCAGGACGTCGCGGTCGAGAAGCTCGGGCTGAACCAGGGCGACCTTCCGTTCGACTTCGTCTTCCACGGTGGTTCGGGCTCGGCCAAGTCCGAGATCGAGGAGGCGCTGTCCTACGGCGTCATCAAGATGAACGTCGACACCGACACCCAGTACGCGTTCACCCGTCCGATCGCCGCGCACATGTTCGGCAACTACGACGGTGTCCTCAAGGTCGACGGTGAGGTCGGCAACAAGAAGGTCTACGACCCGCGCTCGTACCTCAAGAAGGCGGAGCAGGCGATGTCCGAGCGCGTCGTCGAGGCGTGCAACGACCTCAAGTCGGCCGGCAAGTCGAAGGGCGCCTCTGCCTGAACCGCCTCTG
>NZ_JAALDW010000113.1:0-3226 GCF_014145055.1 Dietzia sp. DQ11-38-2 | reverse complement strand
GGTCGTCGCCGACCGGGTGCCGACGATGACGGGACGGCCCAGCTCGCGGCCGACGATCGCGGCGTGGCAGGTGACCCCGCCCTCGTCGGTGACGATCGCAGCCGCCCGTTTGAGGATCGGCAGCCAGTCCGGGTCGGTCATCGTCGCCACCAGGATCTCGCCGGGTGCGAGGTCGGCGCCGTCCGCGAGTTCATGCAGGACCCGTGCCCGCCCCGTGGCCGTGCCCGGCCCGGCTCCCAGTCCCTCGACGATCGGCTCCACGTCGCCCCCGGACCGGCCGTCACCCGACGCGCTCCGATCACCATCCGCCGCCCGGTCCACGAGGGTGGTGATAGGGCGGGTCTGGACGAGATACAGCTCGCCGTCCTCGATTGCGAACTCGGTGTCCTGAGGCGTGCCGTAGTGGGCTTCCGACGCCATGGCCTGACGGGCGACGGCTCGCACCTGTTCGTCGTCGAGGACGCGGGTGGTCTGCATCTCCTCGGGCACGGGCACGAGTCCGTCGTCTGTGTGGCCGGCGATGATCCGCGTGAGCTTGCGACCCACGTGGGCGGAGAGGATGCCCAGGTCGGACTTGTCGACGACGTAGGTGTCGGGTTCGACCTTGCCGCCCACGACGACCTCCCCGAGGCCGAAGGCCGCTTCGATCACCACCCGGTCGGTCCGGGAGGTGCGGGGGTCCGCGGTGAAGGCAACCCCCGAGGTGTCGGAGCGGACCATCCGCTGAACGACCACCGCGATGGACGGCTCCTCGTCGTAACCCGACACCGCCCGGTAGGTCATCGCCCGCGGCGTCCACAGCGAACACCAGCACTTGCGGACCGCATCGAGCAGGGCGTCCTCTCCGACGACGTCGGTGTAGGACTCGTGGATACCGGCGAACGACGTGTCGCCCGCGTCCTCGGCAGGGGCGGAGCTGCGGACCGCGACGGGGACATCGTGCCCCAGCGCGAGGTAGTGCTCGATGATCGACTCGCGGAGAGGAGCCGGCAAGTCCACCTCCGCGACGGTCCGTATCAGTTCCGCGGACCTCGCCATGAGCTCGGCCTCGGTGAGTCCCTCCTCCGGAACCCGATCGGCGTGCAGACGTGCGCGGACGCCTCCGGCGTCCATCGCCTCCAGATACGCCGACTGGCCGATCGCGAAACCCGGTGGCACCGCGAGTCCCGCTCCGGTCATCTCCCCTAGATTGGCCGACTTGCCTCCGTACTCGGGTGAGTCGTCGAGCCGTAGATCGTCGAAGGTCGTCACCTGTGGTGCGCTCATCTCGTACTCCTTCCTGGAGCGCAATGGGGTCCATCCACCCGCCGCTTACTCCATGGTGCGCTGATCGGGAGGTCCCGGGTGGGATGTTCGGGCAGAATCGATTCATGGCTGAACTGCAGGTCCGGGTGCCCTCCGCGTCATCCCTCGTCAACACCGCGTTCCGGGTGGTGGAGTGGGAGCTGTCGATGGCGCGGGAGTTCCTCCTCCTGCCGGCGCGGGTGATGGCGCTCCTGGAGGACGTGGAGTCCATCGTCAGGCGGGTCCAGCGTCTTCTGGACGAGGTCGAACAGACCGTCTCGTCCATCGACCGGATCGTGCTGACTGCCGCGGAGACCGTCGACGGGGTGCGGACCACGGTCTCGCGGGCTGACGCGGTGATCGACCATGTCGAGCGCACGGTCTCCTCCGCCGACTCCACAGTCGACCGGGTGGGGTCGACGGTGGAGTCGGCTGACGGGATCGTGGCGCGGGTGGGGTCGACGGTGGACTCCGCCGACGGTGTCGTGGGACGGGTCAGCGCGACGGTGGACGTCGCCGACGACCTGGTGATCGAGGCCGGTGGGCTCATCGGGCGAGTCGAGCCGCTCCTGGATTTCGCCGACTCGGCTCTGGCGCCCGTCAAGCCTGTGGTCGAGGCCCTGCTGGTCGATGCCGAGCTCTCCCCGGAGACGGCCGGGAAGGTGGCGACGCGCCTCACCGAGGTCCTGGTGTGGGCGGACAAGACCATCGCGCTCCTGGAACCGATCGCCGACGAGATACTCGAATCGGTCGAGCCGGAGGAGATCAGGGCCGTCGTCAGGTTCATCGACCACCTGCCCGCGCTGGGAGACAGCCTGGAGAACGACGTGATGCCCGTGATCGCCTCGTTGGACACCGTGGCACCGGAGGTCCACCAGATCCTCGAGGTCGCGCAGCACTGTCTCGAGGCGGTCAAGGGCATTCCCGGGTTCCAGCTCCTGCGGCGGCGTGGGGGCGAGAACGGTAACGGAAAGGGCGGGCCGTCCGTGCCGAGCCCGGCCACGCCGGGCGCCTGATCAGCGACTACGGCGGCGGGGTGTTCACGCTGAGGCGACCCGGCTGACACACGCCGGCGGGGTGTCGCGCGGGAATCGGCTCGCCAGATGACTCGAGGCCCTCCCGTGGGGGAGGGCCTCGATACCTGAGCCGATGACGGGAATCGAACCCGCGCTGTCTGCTTGGGAAGCAGAAGTTCTACCATTGAACTACATCGGCAGTGCACTTCACGCGGCGTCGCCGCTCGAAGGCCGGTTCAGATTAGCACGAAGGCTCCGGGCGTCAGCGGTTCCGGGGGTCTTTGCGGGCGGCCTTTCGCTTGGCTCCGGTGGTCATGGGTCGCCGGGTCTGCGCGAGCGAGGCGCGGGGCACGAACCCGAAACCGACGCCACCGACAACGGCAACGGCGAGCGCGCCGAAGATCCACGGGGTGAGTGAACCGCCGCCGGTCAGTCCCATCGCCACGATGAGGGCCGCGATGCCCACGCACACCCAGGACCAGATGGTCCATCGCCAGATGTACTTCGAGGGCTCTTCCCTGAAATCGTCCATACCCCGATTGCACCACGTGTGCGGGGCGCGGCGCATATCCGCGGTCGGCCCGGGGGCCTGCGCGGGCCCCGCGGTGTGGCGGTTCTCACGACGATCCCGCGCGCCCGCGGGTATGGATCCGGTGGCCGCTCACGCTGAAATAGGATGAGACTCCGTTTCTGAGGCCGTTCACCGGTCGACGGACGACTCTTTTCGGGAGGACGAGCATGGACGACGTGACGGAGCGACCCATCGCCCGACGAGTGCGGACCGTCCTGGCGCGCGGCGCCGCCGGCACGGTCGGTTCCGGGCTCCTGACCCGGCCACTGCGGTCCGCGCGGGTCCGCGACGACGGTGTGATCGTGCTCGTCGTCGACGTCGGCGGCATGTCCCGCGACGTGGGCGAGTCGGGCGG
>NZ_JAALDW010000112.1:0-1354 GCF_014145055.1 Dietzia sp. DQ11-38-2 | reverse complement strand
CCAAACGAAGTTGAGAGTCACATATCGCTACTGTGTCACAGGGCCATGTTTGATAGTTATGAAACGCCTTCCCATCGGGTCTAATATCTATTGATACAGATTCCGGGCGAGAGGGTTTTTCGATGGCTGATCGGATCGGGACGTTGCTGAACCGTTCGGGTGATGGTGGCGAGAAGGTGCTCATCGTCAGCCGCGGGAAGGAGCGAACTCGGTTCCGGCGCCGGGACGAGTTGGACTGGAACTTTCGGGTGGAGTCGACGGACTCAGAGAACGTCGTCGAGGTAACGCCAAAGCCGAAGCCGGCTCGCCGGGCCTCGCGTCCGCGTGGGCAGCGGGTGGCGTACGTGCGGGTTTCGGCGGCGGATCAGAATGAGGCGCGTCAGCTCGAGGCGGTGGGGGAGTGCGACCGGGTCTACGTCGAGAAGCAGTCCGCACGCTCTCGTGCGGACCGGGTGAAGCTCGAAGAGTGCATCAGGTACCTGCGAGACGGTGACGAGCTGGTTGTCGCGTCGATGGACCGACTCGCCCGATCTCTGGTCGATCTCAAGCAGATCGTTGGTGAGGTCACTGCCAAGGGCGCGAGTGTGGAGTTCGTCCACGAGCGGGCCACCTACGCCGCAGGCGCCCAGGATCCTCGAGCGGATCTGATGCTGTCGCTGCTCGGTGCGTTCGCCGAGTTCGAGAGGGCCATCATCCGGGAACGCCAGGCCGAGGGTATTGCCATCGCCAAGGCGAAGGGCAAATACAAGGGACGCAAACGCGTCCTGACCCACGAGCAGATCGAAAGGGCGCGAGCACGCGTCGAGGCGGGGGAGGGGCCGTCGGCGATCGCCCGGGATCTCGGAGTGGGTCGATCGACGCTTTACCGGGCATTGCAGCGCGATGCGCAGTGACGCAGCTCGTGACGCTCCTCCGGTGCGCAACAGCCTGGTGAGGAGGGGCCCCGAAGAGGGCCAGGGGCGGCCTGGTCTCGTCGTTTCTCGTTGAGTTCAGCGACCGCGGTAAGTCGCGAGCGCTGATGGAGAAGGGGGTTATACGCGGGAGGAGTTTTTGGGCGAGAACGGGAGTAGCGATCTACGTGCGTGGTAGTCGATCTTCTTGTCGCGCTGCCTGACGGGCAGGTCGACAGTTCGCTGGTCGTCGACTACTTCCTGGTCCTGCCAGTCTCTGGGCACGAAGTTGCGGATCAGGTTAAGACCAATGCCAGTCAAGCTCCCATCGGGGTTCTTCTTGGTCAGTTCCATCACCGTGGTTCTGACAATGCTCAGCGAATTGGTGACCGGAGCGTACATGGAGCTTTCGACGGCGGCCTCTCTCATGAGTACGACTTGTCCTGGAGTGTTCCCGCTAAAGT
>NZ_JAALDW010000111.1:0-11708 GCF_014145055.1 Dietzia sp. DQ11-38-2 | reverse complement strand
GGCGGGATCACCCCGGCGAACGTCGGCCTGCTCGCGGGCACCGCCCTGGACGGTGTGAGCGTGGTGTCGGCGGTGATGCGCGCGCCGGATCCGCGCGCAGTCGCGATGGACCTGCTCTCACGCTGGGATGGGGCCCGGGTTCGTGGGTGATCCCGCCGCCCGCGCAGTCCGTCACGGGGAGGAGGACCGGGGGAGCACGAACCGGGTCACGGGATCGAAACCGCGCCACCGCGCCCATGGTGCCCGTACCGTCGGCAGCATGCAGGACAGCACCCCGGACCAGATCACGATGGTCGAGTTCCCCAGTTCGTCGATGCCCGCGACAGCCGACTTCCTGGCCAGGGTGTGTGGCTGGACGCCCACCGTGTACGGGACGTCGTACACCGACCTCACCGGCGGCGGGATCGAGGTGGGGATCCAGGGTGACGACGACGAGCAGTCGCAGGCACCCCTGATGGTGATCCGGGTGTCCGACCTGGCCGAGGCCCGCGGCCGGGTCGAGGCCGCTGGCGGCGTGGTGACCCTCGACCCGTTCTCCTTCCCCGGTGGCCGACGGTTCCACTTCCGCGAGCCGGGCGGGAACGAGATGGCCATGTGGGTGCCGGAGTAGCCACCGCCGCACGCCGCCGCGCACAGCCGAGCGCCGCCTCCATTGAGTCAGCTCAGGGAACCGAGCCGGCTCGCGGAGTCGGTTCGAACCCCTCCGGCAGGGCCAATCGTGTGAGTTTGGCCGGGTTGGAGTGGAAATAGACCCGCGTGACGCGGTCGTCGACCACGCCCAGCTGGGCCACCCGGACGACCCCGCGGGACACCACCGCCAACGCGAACTCCCCGTTGACCTCGACCGGCGCGATCATGCCGCCGGACAACTCCGCGGCCTTGATGAGGAAGTACGCACACTTGCGGGCCCCCACGATGTCCCTGCGGGCGGCGTTGACCTTCCCGTCGCTGTCCGAGACCACCCGGACGTCCGCGGTGAGCACCTCGATCGTCTGCTCGAGGTCACCGGCCAGGACGGCCTCGACCAGGCGCGTGATCACCGGCTCCGGCGCACGTTCCGGCGGCCGCAGGTCGGTGTCCAACCGGCGGCGTGCCCGGCTCACCCACTGGCGCACCGTGGGCACGGCCGCGTCCAACGTCTCGGCGATCTCGGCGTAGGGCAGGGCATAGGCCTCGCGCAGGACGAAGGCCGCCCGCTCATCGGGTGCCAGCTGCTCGTAGGCGAGGAGGACGGCGATCCGCAGATCCTCCCGCTGTTCGGCCAACTCCGCCGGAAGCAGGGCGGTGTCGACGGGCTCGGGCAGCCACGCCCCCACGTAGTCCTCCCGCCGTCGTCGCCGTAGCCGGTCCAGACACAACCGGGTGGTGACGGTGGTGAGCCACGCCTCGGGGTTGTCGGGGTGAGAACCCGGGTCGAGGCCGACCAGGCGGGCCAGGGCCTCATCGGCGGCGTCCTCTGCGTCGGCCCACGTCCCCGTGATGCGGTATCCCACCCCGAGCAGTCGCCCCCGGACCCGGTCCACCGCGGTCCGGTCGAGTCCGGCGAGCCCACCGGCCGCGGTCACCTCGGACGAACGGGATCGATGTCCTCCGGGCGGACGCCCTTGAGCGACCCCGGGTCCTTCCTGGTCGCCACTGCGATCCGGTTCCATGCGTTGATGGTGACGACTTCCATGAGCAGCTGTCCAGTGCCCGCCTCGCCCCGGTGTCGGACCATCTCGTCCCAGAGGTGGTCCGGGACCGAGTCCTCGCCACGGAGGTGGGTGATCGCGTCAGCGAATCGCAGGACCACGAGGTCCCCCGCGGACAGCTCACCGGCGTGGGCGGGCCAGTCCTCGGCGGCGAGGATCCGGGCGTCGTCCCAGCCGTCCTTACGCGCGTCGCGGCGATGCATCGCGGTGCAGAACCGACACTCGTTCACCGCCGAGACCCGGAGACTGACGAGGTGGCTGTCGGAGCGGGAGACCCGGGCCCTGGTGTAGGCCTCGAGCGCCAGCATGGGCACCATCGCGCCCGC
Organism: Dietzia sp. DQ11-38-2; assembly: GCF_014145055.1. Lineage (NCBI taxonomy): Bacteria > Bacillati > Actinomycetota > Actinomycetes > Mycobacteriales > Dietziaceae > Dietzia > Dietzia sp. DQ11-38-2. The sequence goes on along the minus strand of NZ_JAALDW010000111.1, from coordinate 9,691 downwards.
GCTGACCTGAGTGCGCTGGTGCTGTGTGCACTGTCCCTGTGTGTGCGATCCGTGGTCTTTCCGGTGAGTGCTCATACCCCTTCGACGCACCAGCACTCCCGGATGTGACAGCGGATCGGTGTGATCACCTATGGCGATCTCCGGGGCCCCCTCCTAGCCTGGTCACATGACCGATCCTGATGATCTGTTGCTCTCCGACTCCGAGCGCCTGCACGCGCTCACCGCGCTGGGCGACCATTATGCCGCCGGTCGTCTCGACGACCCGGAATTCCATTCCCGGTCCGGTGACATCGCGGCCGCGCGCACCCTGGGTCAGTTGCGGTCATCATTCCGGGATCTGCCCGGAGGGATGCCCCTGAGCAGCGTGGACGGCATGATCGTGCAGACGGCGGCGGCGGGGGGTGGTGAGCTGGCGCGCACCTCGTCGTCACCGGCGGTCTCGGACCCGGATCGCGAGCTCCAGGATCTCCGCAAGCGCGGCAAGACGGTGGAGACCCTCGACGGCCTGGTCCTCGGGGCGACGCTCGTGGCGTTCCTCGTGCTGCAGTTCGTCGTGGGCTGGGATTACGCCTGGATCGTGTGGCCCTCGCTGGTCCTGACCCTCGGGGTTCCGCGCGCGATCCTGCAGTTCTCCGACTCGGACGAGGAACTCTACGAGGAGCTCAAGGAGTCCGACGACGAGGCCCGCAAGGAGCGTCTGCGCGCGGCCACCGAGCGGATCCGCGAGTTGGGGGACGGGCGCGAGACGCACTAGACGTACTGACCGCGCAGGTCAGGTCTGCTCGAGCGCGACGCCCTTGCGCTCCGGGAGCGTGAACGCCGCCAGGGCGGCGACGACGAAGGCCGCCGCGAACACCCCGAAGACCACGACCGTGCCTCCGGCACCCAGCATCACCGGGACGAGCAGCGGCGCGACGATGGAGGCGATCCGACCGAACGCCGCCGCCGCGCCGGTGCCGGCGCCACGGGTCGAGGTGGGGTAGAGCTCGGGGCCGATCGCGTACAGCGCGCCCCACGCGCCGAGGTTGAAGAACGACAACGCCATCCCCGCGGCGACGATGGTGGCCGGCGTCCCCGCGAGACCGAACAGCCCCGCCGCCACCGCCGACCCGACCAGGAACACCGCGAGGGTGACCCGACGACCCCACACCTCGATGAGCCACGCCGCCACCGCGTACCCCGGTAGCTGGGCGAGCGTGATGATGAGTGTGTAGCCGAACGACCTCACCAGATCGAAACCCTGGGAGACCAGCAGGCTGGGCAGCCAGATGAACGCGCCGTAATAGGAGAAGTTGATCCCGAACCACACGACCCACAGTGCGCCGGTCCGTCGTCTCAGGCGCGGGGACCAGATCGACTCGCGCGCGGACTCCCCGCTGGCGGATGCGTCGCGGCCGGGCTCCCCTGCTGGGGCGTTCGCCGCGGCGGGCGGTTCGACCCCGGCCGAGGCCTCGTACTCGCGGACGATCCTCTCGGCCTCGGCGCCCCGACCCCTCGATTCCAGGAACCGCACCGACTCGGGCAGTCCGAAGCGCACGACGAGCGCGTACGCCGCCGGGACCAGCCCGATGGCCAGCGCCCAGCGCCAGCCGTCGTCGCCGATCGGCACCACGAAGTATCCGATAAGCGCCGCCATGAGCCAGCCGACGGCCCAGAACCCTTCGAGGATCACCACCACCCGGCCGCGGATACGACGCGGCGCGAACTCGCTGACCAGCGTCGAGGCGACGGGCAACTCGGCGCCCAGGCCCAGGCCCACGATGAAGCGCAACGCGATGAGCATGGCGATACCGGTCGACAGCGCCGCCGCACCCGTGGCCAGACCGTAGACCAGCAGGGTCGCGGCGAAGACCTGGCGACGCCCGATCCTGTCTGCGAGCAGTCCGCCGAGCGCGGCGCCGATCGCCATGCCGACGAACCCGATGGACCCGATCCAGGACAGCTCGGTGGGGGTCAGCGCCCAGTGCACGGCCAGGGCGGCCATGACGAAGGAGATCAGGCCCACGTCCATGGCGTCGAGTGCCCAACCGACGCCGGATCCGACCAACAGCCTGCGGTGCTTGCGGGTGAACGGTAGGCCGTCGAGGCGCTCCGTGCGGGTGGTCATGCGCGACAACGCTACTCGCCGGACGGAGTCCGGGCGACGCAGGAAGTTCCCCACGAACCCTGGACTTGGACCAGCGTCCGGGTAGCCTGGTGGAGACTGTGTTGAGCATCACACACTGGGAGTGCCTCGTGGACACCACCGATCACGCCAGCCCGGGCGGCGCCGACTTCGACATCGTGATCCGCGGCGGGACCGTCTACGACGGCACCGGCGCCCCGGGCCTCCGCGCCGACGTCGGGATCCGGTCCGGCGTCGTCGCGGCGGTGAGTCCCTCCCCGCTCCCGGTATCGGCGGGCACCCGCGTCATCGAGGCCGACGGCCGATGGGTCATGCCCGGATTCGTCGACACCCACACCCACTACGACGTGGAACTACTGGTGTCCCCCGGCCTGGGCGAGTCGGTCCGCCACGGGGTGACCACCGTGCTCGTCGGCAACTGCTCACTGTCCGGCGTGTACTCGGACACCGTCGATGTGGCCGACCTGTTCAGCCGCGTGGAGGCCCTCCCCCGGGACGCCGTCCTCGACGCACTCGAGCGCACCACGTCGTGGTCCGATGCGGCGGCGTGGCGGAGGGCGGTCGAGTCCCTGCCGCTGGGGCCCAACGTGGCGAGCTTCCTCGGCCATTCCGATGTCCGCGCCTCCGTGATGGGACTGGGCCGCTCGACCGACCCGGAACACTCCCCGAGCCGGCGGGAGCGCCGCGAGATCGCGCGGCGGGTGGAGGAGGCCCTCGACGAGGGGTTCCTGGGGGTCTCCACCATGACCAACCCCTGGGACAAGATGGACGGCGACCGCTACCGCTCGCGCACCCTGCCCTCCACGCACGCCTCGTGGAAGGAATTCAGACAGATCAGCCGGATCCTCCGGCGACGCGATCGCGTCCTGCAGGGCGTTCCGAACCTCAACACGAAGGTCGACGTGGCCTTCTACGTGGCCACCAGCACGGGCCTGCTGCGCAAGCCGCTCAGGGTGTCACTGCTCGCCGCGGCGGACACCCTCGCCGAGCCCTGGGTCAACCACATCTTCCGGCCCCTGGCCTGGGTGGCCAACTCGCTGGGACGCGGCAGGTTCGTGTGGCAGCACCTGCCGACCACATTCAAGGTGTGGGCCGACGGGATCGATCTGGTGGTCTTCGAGGAGTTCGGCTCCGGGCGCGAGGCGCTGCACCTCAAGGACGAGATGGCCCGCACGGACCTGCTCGCGAAGGAGGGCTACCGGCGTTGGTTCCGGCGGGACTTCGAGAAGCGGTTCAGCCCGCGGGTGTGGCACCGCGACTTCGACGACGCCCTGATCGTCGCCTGCCCCGACGAGTCTCTGGTCGGAAGGACCGTCGGCGACGTCGCCCGCGACCGGTCACTACACCCCGCGGACTGTTTCCTCGACCTGGTGGTGGAACACGGCGCAGACCTGCGGTGGACCACCACGATCGCCAACGCCCGCGACAAGGTGGCCAACCGGCTCGTCAACACCCCCGGCGTCACCATCGGGTTCTCCGACGCCGGCGCGCACCTGCGCAACATGGCCTTCTACAACTTCGGCGTGCGCCTGCTCGAGCGTGTACACGACGCGGATCGTCGCGGCGCCCCGTTCCTGTCCGTCGAGAAGGCGGTGTTCAAGCTCACCGGGGAACTCGCCGACTTCTACCGGCTGGACGCCGGGCGGATCACCCCCGGTCGCCGCGCCGATGTGGTGGTGATCGACCCGGCCGGGCTCGACGGCGAGTCGCTGGGCTACCACGAGACGGAGATGCCGGAACTCGGCGGGATCCGCCGCATGGTCAACCGCAACGACCGAGCGGTCACCGCGACGATCATCGGCGGCCGGGTGGTCTGGCACGACGGCGAGTTCGCGCCGGGTTACGGCTCGGACTACGCGTCGGGCCGGTTCCTGCCCGCGGGGCGGCGGATGAACCCGGCCCCCACCGGTTCCGTACCCCGGGTCAGCCGCTCGGCGGTCCACGGCCAGGTGAACAACGCCCACACCACCGCGACCACGGCTGCCGCGACACCGATGTAGACCGGCCAGGGGCCCATCAGATCCAGCGGCGACCCCTCCGGCGGAGCATGGCGGAGATACCCGTAGTTCGCCCCGGCGATCAGGTTGACCACAGAGGCCACGGCAGCCCAGAAGACCGTGAACACGAAGGTGAAGCCGAATCCTCGCCAGGTCGGCCGCAACCCCAACCCCCACACCAGGATCACCGGGGCGATGAAGGCGGCGACATGGGAGAACCAGAACATCCCGTACTCCACCGGTGGGGAGAAGCTGTAGTTCAGGTCCGGGGTCACCAGCGCCATCAGGTTCAGGGACAGACCCCAGAGGTACGCCACCGCCACCGCCCACCCGGCGCGGGTGATCAACGCCACCGGGATGATGATCCGGGCCCAGTCCGAGAGATCGGCCGGGATGGCCTGGGCGGGGTCGAACCGGCCGGGCATCAGGTCCCAGAGGATCCAGCCCGCTCCGACGAGCAACATGAGCCACCCTGCGATGGTGATCGCCCGGTCCACGGCTCGGGAGCCACGGTACCGACGCACCACGCCCAGCAGAACGGCTGTCATCACCACCGTGACGGCCAGAGCGGAGAAGTGGGCCACACCGAAGAGAGGCATCGAGCCGAGATCCTCCTCGGCGGCCAGAACGGTCGCCTTGGTGGTCACGTCCCCACCCTAACCGGATCGCCACGGAGTGCCGGCGGTCGCGACGCGGGCACACTGGACCGGAGAAACCGCGATCGACGAAAGGGTCCGCGCCGTGTCCGACTCACGCCCATCCGACTCCCCGCTCACCGACGACCTGCGCCGCCTGCTCGCCCTGCCGAATCCGTGCGTCATGGCGACGCTGCGCAGAGACGGGTCACCGGTCACAGTGCCCACGTGGTACCGGCTGGTCGGGGACCGTATCCATCTCAACCTCGACGCCGGACGGGTCCGCCTCCAGCACCTGCGACGCGACCCGCGCGTGGCACTGTCCGTGCTGCAGGTGGACGACTGGTACTCGCATGTGAGCATCCAGGGCCGGGTCACCGAGATCACCGAGGACCCGGACCTGTCGGGGATCGACGCCCTGTCCCGGCACTACACGGACCAGCCGTACCCGGTCCGTGATCGTGCCCGCGTCGATGCCTGGGTGGAGGTCGAGCGGGTACACACATGGGGGGCCGCGGCACGATCCTGAGTCGGCACGGCCCCACTCGGAATACCGTCAGAGCACGCCACACTCCCGGGAGCCGCACATGTCCGACCGTTACCCCCTCGCCGAACTCGCCGATCTACCCGAGGACCTGAGGGAACGCATCCTCGCGGAACAGGAGAAGGCCGGATTCATCCCCGAGGTGTTCCTGATGTTCGGGCGACGCCCTGCGGAGTGGCGGGCGTTCTTCGCCTACCACGACGCCGTGATGGACCGCGAGGGTTCGAACATGTCCAAGGCGGACAAGGAGATGATCATCGTGACCATCTCCGCGCAGAACAACTGCCAGTTCTGCGTGGTGGCGCACGGGGCGATCCTGCGTATCGTCAAGAAGGACCCGTACCTGTCCGATCAACTGGCCGTGAGCCATCACAAGTCCGACCTGACCCCGCGCGAGCGCGCGATCTGCGACTTCGCCACCAAGGTCAACCTGCGATCCGACGAGCTCGTCGACGCCGACTACGCCGCGCTCCACGAACACGGACTGGACGACGAGGACGCCTGGGACATCGCGACGATCACCGGCCTTTTCGGGCTGAGCAACCGGGTGGCCAACGCCACCGACATGCGGCCGAACCCGGAGTTCTACCTGATGGGGCGCGCGCCACGGTCCTGACGGCCGCACGGGTCATCGTCAGCGGTTGACCGGCGTGGTCGGGCTCCAGTGGAATCCCCGGTCGAACAGGTAGCGGAACTCGGGGTCCTCGGCGAGAGTGACGTCCACCCCGTCCCCGCTCAGCGCGATCCCATCGGGCGCCGGTGACCACCTGAGGGTCAGAGTGCGCTCGGGGTCCCTCACGAGACCGTATGTCCCCTCGCGGACCGGATACAGCTCGATCGTGATCACCTCGCCGTCCACGGAGTAGCGCCCGTCGTGGAAGTCCCCGTTGGCCAGGCGCAATCCGAAGCGCGCCCGGTCCGCACCGTGCTGCCCGAAGGCCACCTGTTGCCAGCGCACATCGTCGACCAACTGCTCGGCGGGCGGCGCCGTGTCCTCGACCACGCGATAGACCCCGGCGACCTGGGAGAACGCGGTCGGCGTCCCGCCACCCGCGGCCATGACGCCGAGAACCGCGCCCGGAACACAGAGGGCCACCACCGCGAGGATCGGCCCCGTCCACCTTGTGACGCGCTGACCCCGGGGCCAGGGGATCGGGGTGGGGAGCGTCGCGGCGGGCACGGGCCGGCCCGCGAGGATGCGCCCGACGTGGGCGAACCACGGAGCCGCGACCACCATCCCGGCCACGGCCATCGCCAGGGAGAGTTGCTTGACCGGGACGTCGAAGGTCATGTTGAGCAGAAAGACGACGGCCATGGCCGCGGCGGCGAGGAGGCCACCCAGCCAGGCCGTGCGACGGAAGAGCAGAAGCGCCGCGGCGGTGACCTCGGCCAGACCGGCCAGAACCTGGACCACCGGGGAGAACGCCATGAACCGCCAGAGGAACCCCATCGGGCTCATCTCGCCGAACGCGGTCAGGGCGTCCCCGTAATCGGCGACCCCCATCTGCATGAGGAACACCTTGGGCCACCCGTAGACCAGCAGCACGAGGGCCAGCCAGAGTCGAAGGAGCCAGTGGGCGATCCACCCCGCCGTGACCCACCACCGCGGGCCGGGGTCAGCAGTCGTGGAGACGGTGGTGGATACACCGTCGACGGAAGGAGGTGTCGACGAGACGGATCCCTGGGTCATGACGCCGATAGTACGAACCCTGAGAACGGCCTCGTACGTCTCAGGGTCTGTCCCGAGGGGGACGATCTCGCCACCCCGCCGGCGCGGCTCTACAACTGCTTGTGCGGAATCCCGTTGATCGTTCCGCCGTCCACCACGAACTCGGTGGCGGTGGCGTAGGAGGACTCGTCCGAGGCGAGGAACAGCACGAAGTTGGCCAGGTCGTCGACAGTGCCCAGTCGGCCCAGGGGGATGGGGATCATGTCGTCCGGGATGCCCTCCGCGATGGGCGTGCGGACGAGACCGGGGTGTAGCGAGTTACAGCGGATGCCGTGCGGTGCGAGTTCGAGCGCGACCGACTTGGTCAGCCCCCGGACGGCCCACTTCGCCGCCACGTACCCGTGCGCCCACGGGGTGCCCCGCATCCCCTCGATCGACGAGACGTTGATGATCGAACCACGCCCGGCGGCGATCATCGCCTCCGTGACCGCCTGGCACCCGTAGAAGGTGCCCGAGAGATTGACGTCGAGGATCTGCTGCCACTTGTCGTGCCTGAACTTGTGCAGTTCGGCGCCGTTGACGATCCCGGCGTTGTTGACCAGCACATCGACCCCGCCCCAGTCGGCGACGGTCTCCTCGACGACGGCCTTCCACTGGTCCGGGTCGGATACGTCGAGGTGACGGTAGCGCGCACTCGCCCCGAGCTCGGCCGCCACGGCCTCGCCCTGCTCGTCCAGCACGTCGGTGAGCACGACCCTCGCACCCTCCTCGACGAGGCGGCGCGCGTCGGCCTCACCCATCCCCCGCGCGGCCCCCGTGATGATGGCGACCTTGCCCTCGACCCGACCCATGCTGACTCCCTCTCCTCGTGAACAACTGTGGTGCTGAGGCCGGTCGTCGGCTCAGCGGGTACCGACGATGCCCGGCGCGCCGGTGAGCGGCAGATCCAGCGTCGTGGCCAATCCCGGCGCCGCGGCCACGACGGCGGGTACGGCGTTGACCACCCTGCCGACCCCGGCGAGGATCGCCGAGTAGTTGTGGTCGCCGTCCGCGCTCTGCGCGGCCAGGTCGAGGACGTACGAGGGCTCGCCGATCACCTCGACGCGGTACGAGTGCCCCTCCTGGACCGCGTACGGCCAGTCCGGCCGCAGGTCGTCCCGGGTCCGGGTGACGTGTTCGACCACGATGACGGGCTCGCCCGCCACCATGCCGGTGATCTGGAAGCGGAACCCCGCCTGGGTGCCCTCGGCGATGGTGCAGGCCGCGACCTCGTAGGTCTCCGGGGCGGGTTCGCGCTCGACGTGTTCGGTGATCTCATCCACCTCCACGCCCAACCCGGCGGCGAGCAGGTGGATCGACGCACCCCACCCCGCCGTCAACACCCCGGGCAGGAACAGCAGCGGGGTCTGGTCGAGCGGGGTGCCGAATCCCATCACATCGACCATCGACTCGGTGGAGTCGTAGGTCGCGTAGTCGGAGAACTCGGTGCAACGGACCTGGCGCACCTCGCGGCAGGTGCCGGTGATCGCGAGCGGGAGGAGGTCGTTGGTGAACCCCGGGTCCACGCCGGTGACGAAGAGGGTGGCACCGCCTTCCAGGGCCGCGGCCTCGAGCTTGGCGCGCGCGCTGTCGGGGACGCCCGCGGCGGGGTTGATGAGCGGAGTGGGCGCGGTGCCCGCCACGTTGATCCCGGCGGCGAGGTACTCGCGGATGTCGCGCGCGGCCTCCACCGGCCGGGTGTCGCTCATCGCGCAGTAGACCACGCAGTCGGGCGCCGCGGCCACGATGTCGGCATGGTCCGTGGTGGCGGTGACACCCGTGACCACCTCGAGACCGGCGAGCTCACCCGCGTCCCGGCCCGCCTTCTCGGCGGAGTGCACCCAGACGCCCACCAGGTCGAAGCGCGGGTCCTCGACCAGCTGGCGCAGGGCGATCGCCCCGGCGTTCCCGGTGGCGATCTGCGCGACCCGGATGGCCATGTGTTCCCTCCCGACGTGAGGCGGCGTGCGGTGGCGCGCGCCTGCTCGCGGCGGACGCTACCAGAGCGTGACGCCTGATCGGGGTCAATTCGGACACGTGACCGGACAGTTGTCCGGTCACGTGTTGACGGAGCGTCAGCCGATGACGACGCCGCAGGCGATCCGGCTGCCTCCGTCACCGGCCATGAGCGTGTCCTCGTCGGGCCCCTCCGGCGCGTAACGCTCCGGGATGTGCGCGAGGTTGTCCGGGTCCTCGTGGATCATCACGGCCGTGCCGTCGTCGTCCAGCAGGAGCTCACGGTCCAGCCGGTCGGTCAGGGTGGTGATGCGCGCGGTCCCGTCGCCCGCCACGTACAGCGGGGGAAGATCGCCGGCGTGGTCGGGATGGCTGGCCTCGTCGTCCGGACCGACCAGGTGTCCACCGGCCGAGAGGAACGCCCCCCGCTCCTCGGGGTCGTTGGGATTAACACTGTCCGGCTCGCACAGTCCGGTCGTGTGGATGTGCAGGCCGTGGAAGCCGGGCTCCAATCCGGCGGCCTCGACGGTGACCAGGGTCCCGCCGTCGACCTCGACGAACTCCACCGTGCCGAGCGATCCGCCCTCGGGGTCCACGAGGTCGGCGGTCGCGAAGGCCTGGCCGCCCTGCTGCTCATCCCCGCCCCCCGCACCGGCGGTGGTGGCGGCGGTGTCCTGCGGGCTGGCGGCCCCCTCGTCGGCAGGCGACTCCTCCCCTGTCCCGCAC
>NZ_JAALDW010000110.1:5541-10748 GCF_014145055.1 Dietzia sp. DQ11-38-2 | reverse complement strand
GAGCACGGGCTGCGCCGTGGTCGGGCCCGTGCGGGGGTCGACCGGCCCGCGCACGGCCCGGGCGGAGGCATCGGATGCGGTGTCGTCGGACGCGCTGGCGCCGGGTGCGGGTGAGGTGGACGCGGGATCAGCCATCAGCGGGTGCCTTTCCGGGAGTCGAGGATCGAGTGGCCGTACTCCACCAGTTCGCGGATCTGCGGGCCGATGTCGCCGAAGTCCTGTCCGGCCATGTCACCGGCCTCCGAACGGGTGGCCACTCCCTGGGCGATCGCCGCGAACTTGAACGTCGCGAACGCCAGATACCAGGGCATGTGGGCGGGGTCCGTGCCGGTCGCGGAGCAGTACCGGTCCAGCAACCGCTGTGGGCCCGGCCATCCGGGACCTGTGGTCAGGCTCGGGATGAGCGGGACCTCGGGGCCATCGGGATCGCCCCAGTACAGAACGGTCTGGGCGAGGTCGGCCACCGGATCGCCGAGGGTCGACAGTTCCCAGTCGAGGATCGCCTTGATCCGCCCCGGATCATCGGCGTCGACCACACAGTTGTCCATGCGGTAGTCACCGTGGATGATCCGCGACGACGGCGAGGTGGGCAGGTCCCGTCCGAGTCGCGCGGCCAGCTCGGGCAGACGGTCCGCGCGGACGCTCTCGCTCGCCTTCTCCGATTGGCCGAGCCACCGGCGTAGCTGCCGTTCCAGGTAACCCTCCGGCCGCCCCAGATCCCCCAGACCGACGGCATCCTGGTCCACCGCGTGGAGAGCGACCATCGCGTCGATCTGCGCGTCCGCCATGGCCGCCTTGTCGTCGTCGGTCTCGGCGTAACCCGGCGGCAGTGCGTCACGGATCACGTGACCGACCACCTTCTCCATCACGTAGTACGGGACACCAAGGTCCTCACCGGTGGTCTCGTTGAGCACGATCCCGGCCACCGGGACGTCCGTCGACGCCAGCCCCAGCTGGATGCGCGCCTCGCGACCCATGTCGTGGGCGCTCGGGAGGAGCTCACCCGTGGGCGGCCGACGCAGGATGAGCTCGCCGGCGTCCGAGCGGAGCGTGAACGTCAGGTTGGACTTGCCCCCCGCGATCAGCTCGGCGGAGAAGTCCGTCCAGGCCGCCTCGCCCGTGGCCTCGGCGATCCTGGGCCCCACGACGTCGGGGCGGAGGAGTCGGTCGACCGCCAGGCCGGCGGACGATGCTGGTGGAGTGGTCATGGGGGTGATCCTCGCGGTTGATGGGCGGTCGGATGGCCGGAACGGGCACGGACTAGTCGTGGCCGACCGTGTGCAGGTCGTTGCCGCGGGTCTCCTTCATGATCGCCGTGGCGATGAGGGTGCAGACGCAGAGCACGATGATGTAGGCACTGATCATCCAGTACACGTCCCACTCGATGAACTGCGCGTTGAGGTACGGTGCGCTGCCGCCGAAGACCGCGACGGACAGGGAGTAGGCGAAGCCGATACCCGCCGTGCGCATCTTGGTGGGGAACGCTTCGGACATGAACGACGAGAGGATGGATCCGGCGGCGGCGACCAGCGTCATGGCGATGAGCGAGGTGAGGAACAGGGTCCACGGCCGGTCGTCGATCATGCCCATCAGGAAGGGGGTGGTGACGATGGTGCCGACCGCGAAGATGAAGATCACCGGACGACGGCCGATCTTGTCCGACAGCAGGCCCCACAACGGAAGGGTGCACAGGGCGACCAGCTGGCTGCCGAAGATCATCCAGAAGGCGGCGCCCGCATCCATGTCGCGCTGCGTGATGGCGAACGTGGAGGCGTAGGAGCTCCAGGTGTAGTGGGCGACGGTGACGCCGGAGACCATGGTCACGACCAGCGCGATCGCCCGGGCGAGACGGCCCTTGGAAAAGGTGACGACCGGGGAGGTCGGGTCGGCCGCGGCCGCCTCGGCGGCCTTGTCGAAGACGTCGGACTCCTCCATGCCGGCCCGCAGGTACAACACGAACAGGGCGAACACGGCGCCGAGCAGGAACGGGATGCGCCAGCCCCACTCGCCGACGGCGGACTCGGACAGCACGGCGGTGATGGTGCCGCCGACTCCGTAGGCGACGACGGTGCCGCCCATGATGGCGACGAAGACCAGGCTCCCCCACATGCCGCGGCGATGCGGCGGTGCGATCTCTGCGACGTAGCTGTACGCGGTCGCGGACTCACCACCGTGGGCGAAGCCCTGGACGATCCGGCAGAGCAGGAGCAGCACCGACGCGAAGACGCCCAGGGTCTCGTAGCTCGGCAGCAGGCCGATCAGCAGGCTCGCGCCCGCCATCATGAGCATGGTGGTGATGAGGACCCACTTGCGGCCCTTGACGTCCGCGATCCGGCCGAAGACGATCCCGCCGAGCGGCCGGACCAGGAAGCCCACCGCGAAGACGGCGAACGTCGCCAGCAGGGCCGAGACCGGGTTCTCGTTGTTGAACATCGCCGCCGCGATGAACGGGGCGAACACCGCGTAAGCGGTCCACTCGTACCACTCGAACAGCTGCCCGGTGGTGCTGGCGGCGAGCGACCTCTTGGCGTTCTTGTTGCCCTCGGCGGACTGGGTCGGGGTGACCTCCGAGGGGAGGTCGGGGCGGATGCTGGCCTCGGCCATGTCATCTCCTTCGGGTCGGGTGAGGGGTCTGGGGGATCAGGAGGGGGTGTGCTCGTCGCGGAGTTCGCGGCGACGGATCTTGCCGGTCTGGGTCTTGGGGAGTTCGCCCACCACGTGGACCTCGGAGGGCCGCTTGTACGCGGCCAGGCGCGATGCGGCGAACGAGATCAACTCCGCCTCGGAGGCGGTGCGTCCCGCCTTGAGGGAGACGAACGCGACCACCTTCTCGCCGCGGTACTCGTCAGGAAGGCCGACGACGGCGGCCTCGAAGACCGCGTCGTGCTCGTACAGGACGTCCTCGACTTCTCGGGGCCAGACCTTGTACCCGGAGGCGTTGATCTGGTCCTTGAGTCTGTCGACGAGGTAGACCCAGCCGGCGGAGTCCATGACGGCCACATCACCGGTGTGCAGTCGGCCCCCGGGCATCGCCCCGGCGGTGGCCGCGTCGTTGCGCCAGTAGCCGGAGACGACCTGCGGTCCGCTGAGGACGAGCTCGCCCTGCTGGCCGGGCGCGACGGGCCGGTCGTCGACCCCCACCACGCTCGCGTCGACGCCGGGGAGCGGGACCCCGACGGAGAGGGTGCCGCTGGACTCGTCGACCGGGGCGCGGAGCCCGGGCGGGACGGCGATGACCCCCGAGGTCGTCTCTGTCATGCCGTAGGCATTGTGGATGTAGTGCCCGAACCGCTCTCTGAATCGCTCGACCGTCGACGGCGGGATCGGCGCTCCCCCGCTGTAGAGGGTCTTGACGGAGGCGAAATGCTCCGGGCCGGCCCCGTCCAGTCGCATGAGGGCGTTGAACGCCGTGATGGACCCGATCGTGTAGGTGACGCGGTGTTCACGGAAGGCGTCCAGGACGACCTCGGGCCGGAAGCGCCCGGCGAAGACCAGCGCAGTATCCCCCAGCAGACCGAGGGTCGCGTTGATGACCGCGCCGGTGATGTGGAACAGCGGGGCGATCGCCAGGACCACGTCCCCCGGCACGACACCCACGAAGTCGGCGAAACTCCGGGCCACGGACACCACGTTCGCGTGCGAGTTCATCGCGCCCTTGGGTGGGCCGGTGGTCCCCGACGTGTAGGTCAACAGCGCGAGGTCGTCCGGGGACACCGCGACGGGCGCCGGGGTCCGACCCGAGAAGTCGGAGATGAGCTGCACCAGATCGCCGTCCTCCGACGGCACTCCCGAATCCGTGCCTCCGAACACCCGGGGATCGTTCCGGGTCTGCAGGTCCTGCTCACTGGTACCGAGGATCCACCCGACGTCGGTGCCCTCCACGCTCTCGCGGATCGCGGCGACGTCCCGGTCGGTCGCGATGATCCCCACCGCGCCGGAGTCCTCGACGGGCAGCCGGAGCTCGCGGCCGAAGTACATGGGGTTCAGGACCACGGCGGCGGCGCCGATCTTCCACAGGGCGAGCAGGGAGATGGCGTACTGCGGGATGTTCTGCAGGTGGATCCCGACGCGGTCGCCGCCCTGCACGCCTCGATCCTGCAGCGCCGCGCCGAGGGCGTCGGACAAGCGGTCGACCTCGCGAGCCGACAGCACGGTGTCGAAGTACGCGACCGCGGTCCGGTCCGGACTCGTCGCGACTCGGTCGCGCCAGGCGGCGACCAGCGTTGATCGCTGCTCGGCGAGGCCCTCGTCGACGCCCGGGCGGTACACGTCCCGCCACGGGCGCGCGCTCGGTCCACTCATCGTCGCCCTCCATTTCCATCGCCCCGACCGATCGATCGCTCGGTCCGATGTAGTGTTACCCACACCACATCACGTGTCAAGTGACCGACAGCTAGGGTTTTTCGATGACCGAGGAGAGTCCACCGATGAGCGACTGGCGAGAATTCGGGCCCGACACCCTGTCGCCCCCGTTGCGGGCCGCGCTGGCCGTCTTCGCGCGACACGGGTATCACGGCGCCTCGATCAGGATGATCGCCGAGGAGGCGGGCCTGTCGGTTCCGGGCCTCTACCACCACTATCGCTCGAAGCAGGCGATCCTCGCGGCCGTGGTGGACGCCGCGATGGCCGAGATGTTCCAGCACACCAGAGCGGCCGTGGAGGACGCCGGCAGCGACCCGGTCGCGCGGTTCGAGAATCTCGTCGAGTCCCTGGCCCGGTTCCACATGGCCAGGAGGGACCAGGCGTTCGTGGCCTCCACGGAGATACGGAGCATGGACCCGGACGTTCGTGACCACCACATCGCCCAGCGCGACTCGCAGCAGACGATGCTCGAAGACAGCATCCGGGCCGGCGTCGAGTCGGGCCATTTCGCCTGCGAGCACCCCGAGGACGCGGCCCGCGCGATCTCGTCGCTGTGCGTGTCGATCTCATCCTGGTACCGCCCCGACGGCCCCCTGACCGCCGACGACGTGGTGGCGCGCCAACTGCACTTCGCCCGCGGGATGGTCGGCGCGGGTGCGAGACGCAGGGGTCGCTGACGCGCTCGTGGAGTCCGGTATCCCGTCACCGCCCCCGCGCCGACCGGCCTTTCCCCCGCGACGCGGGCTGCCGGCCCCGGCGCTGTTCGTCCCGTACCCGCTCTCCCCGGGCCCGCGCCTTCGCCGCCGCCTTCTGCCGGGCGTTCAGCTTCTCCTTCGGTGCGTCCC
>NZ_JAALDW010000110.1:0-5518 GCF_014145055.1 Dietzia sp. DQ11-38-2 | reverse complement strand
GGGACGTGGCGGCGGTCCGCCCGCGGACGATGCCGACGAACTCGTCGATCATCACGTCGCCCTCGCGGTCCGACGACCAGGCGACGCCCATGCGGGTGGCGGGAACGCCCTCCAACGGGCGCTCGATGACGTCCCGACGACTCAGTGCGCGGGCGTACGGCTGCGGTAGCACCAGTAGTCCGACTCCGGCCGCGACCAGGTCCACCGCGGCAGAGACCTCGTCGGGTGACGCGGTGATCGCGTCGACGGGGTCGAGCCACGGCTCCCCCTCCAGGTCGGCCCGGGACAGGGACTCGTAGACGCCGATCTCGTGGCCCCGCGCTGCGAGCACGGCCATGGTCTCGGTGTACAGCGGAATACGCAACAGTCCGGCCGGGGCGGAGCGGGGGGCGTGGTCGGCCTCACGGAGGAACACCACGTCGACACCTCCCGAACCCGGCGTCGACGCCAGCTCCGCCCGGGGGTCACCCACCCGCCGCGCCGTGATCGGCAGGTCGGGGTTGCGCTCGCGCCACCGGGTGAGCCACTTGTCGGGTCGCACACCGGGGACATAGCCGACTGCCAGGCTCCGCCGGTCCGGGCCGCTATCCTCGTTCACCCCCCAACGGTAGCCGCTGCTCTACTGAACCTAGTTCGAGAAGCGGGTTCCGCGCCCCGCTCGTACCCGATACCGTGCGAGACGCCGGCCCCTCCGCCCGCCCACTCGATTGAGGAGAATCCATGACCCACGTATTCCACGGTGTCGACGAGTTCCGAGCGTCCGCCGGCCTCGACCTCGGGGCCGGTGACTGGTTCACGGTCTCCCAGGACCGCATCAACGCCTTCGCCGATGTCACCGAGGACTGGCAGTGGATCCACGTCGACCGGGAACGGGCGGCGGCGTCGAACATCGGGTCGACCGTCGCCCACGGGTATCTCACGCTGTCACTCCTCCCCCGCCTCAGCTCCGAACTGTTCACGTTCGAGGGCATCGGACGCGCGATCAACTACGGGCTCGACAAGGTGCGGTTCCCCTCCTTCGTCCGACCCGGCGACAGGATCCGGGCTGCCGGCCGGGTGGCGTGGACCCGGGAGGCGCAGGCCAGCGGCGTCCTGGCCTGCGTTCACTACGCGATAGAGGTGGAGGGCAGCGAGAAGCCGGCATGCATCGCCGAGGCACTCATGGTGGTGTTCCCCGCCGAGGGCTGAGCGGCACCCGATCCGGGAGGCCACCCGAGGCGTATACTGAATTCAGTTCACTTCATCTATCGTCGAGCGGTACACCCCCCGGCACCGGAAAGGCCGAACACATGGAGCGTTTTGAGGATCACGTCGTGCTCGTCACGGGTGCGACCGGTGGAATCGGCACGGAGATCTGCGGCCGGCTCGCGGCCGAGGGCGCCGTCGTCGTCGCCGCCGATCTGCCCGGTACCCCCCTCGACGAGGTGGCCTCCTCCCTCCCGGTCGGACCCCACCTCCGGGTGGAGCTCGACGTGGCGTCCGAGGAGCAGTGGAGCGCCGCGGTGAACCGCGTCATGGAAGCCCACGGCCGGCTGGACGTGCTGGTCAACAACGCGGGGATCGGCAGCCTCAAGACGGTGGAAGACGAGTCCCCCGAGCACTGGCAGCGCGTCATCGACGTCGACCAGACCGGCGTGTGGCTGGGCATGAAGCACGCCGGCGCCGCCATCGAACGCACCGGCGGCGGGGCGATCGTCAACGTCTGTTCGATCCTCGGCAGCGTGGGCGGCTTCGGCAACAGCTTCGCCTACCATGCCGCCAAGGGCGCGGTACGGACGATGTCCAAGAACGCCGCGATGCACTGGGCCACCAGGGGCGTCAGGGTGAACTCCCTCCATCCCGGGTTCATCGAGACCCCCCAGCTCCTGGAGCGCTTCGAGGGCAGCGAGCGCCATCGCGGGATGCTCGCCGGTACCCCGATGGGACGGCTCGGCACCCCCGCGGAGATCGCCGGCTGCGTGGCCTTCCTGGCCAGCGACGACGCCGGGTTCATGACCGGCGCCGAGCTCTACGCGGACGGCGGCTGGACCGCGCGCTGAGCCCGCACCGCCCCGCCTCAGGCGGTGACGAAGCGCTGTACGCCGGCGGACGAGACCTCGTCGACGACGAGGTCTCCCCACGCCACCAACACGTCGAGATGCGCCATGGTCTCGCACGTCGCGATCATCTTGTTGAACACATCGAGCGAGGAGAACGCGCGCTCGCGGCGGGTCCAGGGGAGTCCCGCGGCCACCTCGAGCCCGGTCGCCCCCTGCCGGGCGGCCACCTGCGCCCGCGTGGCGTCCAGCCTCGAATCGTGATGGGAGAGCAGCTCGCGGACCCGCCCGTGGACGCTGCCTCCGACCGGCCCGTGCGCCGGCAGCATGAGCGTGTCCGGACGGTCCAGCATCGCCTCAAGTGAGGCGAGGTAATCACCCAGTGGGTTGTCCCACCCACCGAGTTCGAAGCCGATGGACGGGGAGATCCTGGGAAGCACGTGGTCGCCTGTGAACGTCACGCCGAGGGCGGCATCGTCGAACACGAGGTGCCCCTTGGTGTGGCCGGCGGTCCGCCGCGCCTGCATCGGCCGTCCCGCCACCGACACCGGGCCGTCCTCGGTCCACGTGTCCGGCAACTCCCAGTCCTCGGCCACCCAGGGCTCGGCGAGCGCCTCGACACGGGACGCCTCGGCGATCTCCGCGGCTCCCGCCCGTCGGAGCTGATCGAGCGAGTCCGTGGGGACGCTGGTGCGCAGTTCGAGGAGCTCGGTCAGTCCGGGGCGCTCACCACCCCCCAGGTGGATGCGGCTCCCGACGCGCCTGCGGAGCTCCGGCCCCATCGTGTAGTGGTCGCGGTGAATGTGCGTCACGTGGACGTCGGTCACCTCGTCGAGCCCGATGTCGACCGAGTTCAGACCGCCGCGCAGGATCTCGAGGTTGCCCGAAACGTTCCACCCGGCGTCGATCAGCGAGACCCCGTGCGGGCCCTCGACCACGTAGACGTTGATCGCACGCAGGCCGTCCTGCGGCATCGGGAGCGGGATCCGGTGGACACCTTCGGCCACCGGATGGCACCCGAGTTCGGCCCAGTCCGCTCCCGAGGCGGTCACGAGTCGCCGACCATGACCTGCTCCTCGCCCATCACCATGATGGCGCGACCTCCCATGGAGCCGACGTGCTCCGCGGCCTTCGCCCATTCCGGGCTCTCGAGCATGGCGTCGTAGGCCTCCTTCGAGTCGAAGCTGAGAACCGACACACCGTCCCATCCCAGGGAGTGCCTGGTGGGACCGGTCTCCTTGACCGCGGTGTGCGACCACCGGCGCAGACCGGGCAGCGGATAGGTCACCTCGGCGTGCTCCCCGCGCCACCAGGTGATGAACTCCTCGTGAGTCCAGTCGCTGGGCTTCGACGCCATGACGATGAGGTTGTACACGATACCTCCATAGTTGAATTCACTTCAGGAATTGGTGTCACAGTACCACCGCGGGATGCCGAAGACCCCTGTTGCGCGGCCCCCGCGCGGACCGGAGCGCCTCAATGCACCAGCCGGAAACACGCCCCCATGACCGAGTCCGAGACCTCGGGCAGGGTTCGACTGCCGCCGGGGCGGTACCAGTTCCACACGGAGTTGATCAGGCCCAGGACGAACCTCCCGAGTTCGACCGGGTCGCGCCGGGGGAACTCCCCCGAGTCCATCCCGCGCTCGAGGAGGCCGGTCCAGTCGCGCTCGACCACCCGGACGAGTTCACGTGCCCTGACCCGCTCCTCCTCCTCCCGCTCGGAGGAGCGAGGGGTGGCGAGCATGTCGATGTGGTGGAGAAGGATCCGCGCCTGGAGCGCCTCGGTCTCGGTGATGTCGTAGGCACTGGAGATCGCCGCCCGCAGCGCGGTCTCGGCGTCGCCCACTCCCTCGACCGCCACCGTGAAGCGCTCGTGATACCTGGTGAGTTCGGCGCTCATGATGGTGAGCAGGCAGTGCGCCTTGGACTCGAAGTAGTGGTAAAGCGCGGTCTGCCCGATCCCCACCTCGCCGGCGATGGTCGCCCACTTCGTGTGCTCGTAACCGACGCTGCCGAAGTTCGCCACGGCCGCCTCGAGGATGACGTTCCTTTTGGATCTCGGGCCCTCGGTCTTTGTTGGCGCCATCGCCTTTACCCCCATGTGAGTGATGATCCGTCCAGGTTAAGCGAAAGTGAGTTCAGGTCACAGTGGTATCGATCCACACCACAGGTGACCTCGCCGTCCCGCCGAACCGATCAGTCCGCGAACATCTCCGCCGCGAGGGTCGCCGCTCCCTTGCGGTCCAACTTGCCCACCCTGGACTGCGGGAGCACGGAGACCGACCGTACGAACTCGGGCCACTTGAACTTCGGGAAGTCCGCCGCCTCCAGGTGCCCACGGATCTGCTCGAGTCCGAGCGGTTCACCTTCCGACACGACGAGTGCCGCCGTCCGCTCTCCGAGTACCGGGTCGGGCACCGGGACCACGCACACCTGGTGGATCCCCGGGATGGCGGCGAGCGCGCTCTCCACCTCGTTGATGTCGATGTTGCGTCCACCGCGGATGATGAGGTCCTTCTCGCGCCCTCGGATGCTCACGCTGCCGTCGTCGTGGATCACCGCCCTGTCGCCGGTGGACAGGAAGCCGTCGGCATTGACGTCGGGCGCGACCGGGGCGCCCTCGCGGGCGTACCCCACGAACAGCGAGGGCCCGCGTACCTGCAGGGACCCGAGCTCACCCGGTTCGAGCACGGCACCGGCGGCGTCCACCACCCGCACCTCGGTCCCGGGGAACGGGCGTCCATCCCGTCCCAGGCGCACCTCCACCTCGTCCGAGGGGGACGGGGTGGTGTGACCCAGGCATTCGGACATCCCGAACACCCGGAGCAGGGTCGTACCCAGGGTGACCTCGGCGTCGTGCAGCGCCTTCTGGTTCATCGGGCCGCCGCCGACGGTCATGGCCCGCATCGCCGACAGCGCACCCTCGGCACCGTCGACCAACGTGAGTTGCAGAGCCATGGTGGGGACCAGCATCGTCCAGGCCACGCGGTGCTCGCGCAGGAGCGCGACCGCCGTCTCCGGCTTCCACCTGTCCAAGGCCACCATCGCGCCGCCGAGCATGGTCGGCAGGTACATCCCGAAGCAGATCGCGGCCGCGGAGGACAGCGGCACCAGCGCACCCACCGGGTCACCGGGCCGAAGGCCCACGGCCTCGATCGTCGAGCGGCATGCGTAGCGCAGGGCGTCCTCGGTCTGGATCACACACTTCGGGCGGCCGGTCGACCCGGAGGTCATGGCCGCCACCGCTCCCCCGTTCCAGCGGTCGACCCCGTTCGAACGACCGTCCGCCGGCCCCGCGACGACCCAGCCGTCCAGTGCCCGGCCGACCTCGACGAACCCGTGCTCGGCCAGCCCCCACACCTCGGCGGTGTCGGTGGCGGCCACCACGACGTCCGGCCGCAGATCCTCTGCGGCGAGATCGAACTCCGAGCGCGTCGCGTGTCCGCTCATCACCGCGAGCATTCCGCCGGCCAGTCCCAC
>NZ_JAALDW010000109.1:0-7522 GCF_014145055.1 Dietzia sp. DQ11-38-2 | reverse complement strand
GTCCGCCCCGCCGTCTAGACTCTCCCGCCATGCGGAAGATTCTCGTAGTAACCGGACGTAACGGGGCCTGAAGACCGGCACCCCCGTTGCGTGGTTGCTCGATCTCCGTCGGTCCCCGAACCGACGTCCGAGACGAGAACACCATGCGCACCACCGCACCACACCATCCGACCGGTCTTCCCACCCGGCTCACCGAGCGCGTGAGCAGGGCGACCCCCCCTCGCACCACCGCTCCGGGCGCCTGCCCCTTCGCCGAGCGGTTCGGGCGCCGCCTGCCGCGCGGCTTCGCCGACGAGGCGGGGACCCTGGACTGGCGGGAGTTGCTCGACACCTACGCGCCGTCGACCGACCACTTCCACCTGGCGGACTTCTCGCGTCGCCCCCTGGGCCGCGGGATCACCGCATATGAGGCGATCCTGGCCACCCGGGACCCCTCCGCCCCGGGGGAGTTCACCGCCCACCGCCTCACCACCGAGTCCTGTGGGGACCTCACCGCCATGTCCGAGATGCTGGGCCGGATCGGAGCCCGCGTGGAGATCGAGCGCTTCCACCAGTACGAGGGTGACGCGTTCGACGGTTCCGAGTCCTGGTGCACGATCCTGCGGGCCACCTGCGGCCGCCGAGCGACCTGGGCCATGGGTTTCGGACGGTCCCCCTCCGAGGCCTCCATCGCCGCACTCCTGAGTGCGGCGACCCTCCTCCACCTTCGCTGAGAAGGGCCGGGACGGAGGCCTTCTGTAAACTTCCCGGAGAACCCAGACCCTGGTCGACCTCCGGCACCCGCCCCATCAGGCGGGAGCGTCCGCGTGTCGTGTCCCGGTCCACATCTCGAGAGGAGCCGCCGGTGATCGCGATCCTCTCGGCCCACGCCGTGGCCACCCTGATCGCGATCCCCCTGGTGCTGAGGTTCGGTCGCCGGGCGTTCCTCGTCCTCGCCATGGTGCCCGCCGCGAGCGCGGTGTGGGTCGCCGCCAACCTGGACCGCGTCCCCACCGAGTCCGTCCGGTGGGCGCCCGAGATCCACCTCGCGCTGGACCTGCGGATGGACGCCCTGTCGGCGCTCCTGGCCCTCATCGCCCTCGGCGTGGGCGCCCTGGTCCTGGTGTACTGCACCTGGTACTTCCAGGACGACGAACCGCGCCTGCACCTGTTCGCCGCAGAGCTCGTGGCCTTCGCCGGAGTCATGTTCGGCCTCGTCGTGGCCGACAACATGATCCTCCTCTACATCTTCTGGGAGATCACCTCCGTCCTGAGCTTCCTCCTGGTCGGCCACTACGCCGCGCGGGCCACCGCTCGTCGCGCGGCCACCCAGGCGCTGCTCGTCACCACCCTCGGCGGTCTGGCCATGCTCGTCGGGATGATCATCCTCGGCCAGTCCGCCGGGTCCTACCTGATCAGCGACGTGGTCTCCTCGCCGCCGTCCGGTCCGCTCATCCACTGGGCACTCGTGCTGGTGATCGTCGGAGCCGGCAGCAAGTCCGCGATCGCGCCCCTGCACTTCTGGCTCCCGGGCGCCATGTCGGCCCCGACGCCGGTGAGCGCCTACCTGCACTCGGCGGCCATGGTCAAGGCCGGCGTCTTCCTCGTCGCCGCCCTGACCCCCGGCCTGTCGGGCTCGTCCACCTGGCAGCTGCCGCTCATCGTGTTGGGTCTGGTCTCGCTCCTCATGGCCGGGTGGCGGGCCCTGCGCGAGACCGACCTCAAGCTCGTGCTCGCCTTCGGCACCGTCAGTCAGCTCGGATTCCTCCTCGTCCTGGTGGGTATCGGGTCGCGCGACACGATGCTCGCCGGGCTGACGATGCTGCTCGCCCACTCGTTGTTCAAATCGGCCCTGTTCATGTCCGTCGGCGTGATCGACAAGACCACCGGCACCCGGGAGATCCGCGACCTGTCGGGGCTGGGACATCGCCGTCCCGCACTCGCTCTCGTCTTCACCCTCGCCGCCGCCTCGATGGCCGGTCTGCCCCCCTTCCTCGGCTTCATAGGCAAGGAGGCCGCGTTCGCCACCGTCCTGTCCGAGGAGCGACTGCACGGGATGCCGTCGTTGGTCGTCACGGCGGGGCTCGTGGCGGGGTCCGTGCTCACCTTCTCCTACACCGCTCGGCTGGTCATGGGCGCGTTCCGATCCAAGCGCTCCTTCCCCGGCGGCGTCAGCCCCGCCGTCGCGGGATCCCGACCGGCGGGAGCACTGTTCCTCTCGGTGCCCGCCGTCCTCGCGGTCTCCGGTCTGGTGCTGGGCCTGTGGAACGCCCCGGTCGAGGAGCTCATCGCCCGCTACGTCGACGTGGCGTTCCCGCCCGGGAGCCCGTGGCGCGGCCCCGAGGGCTACCATCTCGGGCTGTGGCACGGGATCGGCATCCCGCTCGCGCTCACCCTGGTCGTCTACGTGCTGGGCACCCTGCTCTACGTGGCGCAGCGGACCGTGGAGAGGATGCAGTTCGAATCTCCGGCGCTCGGCAACGCCGACCGGATCTACGACGCCGTCCTGAGGTTCTTCGACACGCTCTCCCTGCGCCTGACGGCGAGCATCCAGCGCGGCTCACTCCCCCTCACCCTGGGCATCATCCTCGTGACCCTCGTGCTGTTCCCGTTCGTCTCGCTCCTCGCCGGGACGCGCGAGGGCCTGCGCATGGAGTTGTCCTCGAACCCCGTGGTGCTCATCGTCATGATCCCCATGGCGCTCGCCGCGGTAGCCGCGGCGGTGCTGCGCAACCGCCTCGCCGCGGTGATCTGCATGTCCGTCACCGGGTACGGACTCGCCGTGATCTTCGCCTTCCACGGCGCCCCGGACCTCGCGCTCACCCAGGCCCTGGTCGAGACGCTCCTGATGGTCGCGTTCGTGCTGGTGCTGCGCACGATGCCCGCCGAGGTCCCGCTCTCACACGGTTACCGCCGACTCCGGGCCTGGCTCGGGATCGGCGTCGGTCTGCTCGTGGTGATCACCGGTGCCTACGCCATCAACGCGCGCCAGCACCCCGCCGTCTCGCTCGACTTCCCCGACATCGCCTACCGGATCGGCAACGGCGCCAACGCCGTCAACGTCACCCTGGTGGACATCCGCGCGTGGGACACCCTCGGCGAGATCACAGTTCTCCTGGTCGCGGCCACCGGCGTGGCCAGTCTCGTGTTCCGCAACCGTCGCTACGGTTCCGGTCCGCGCCTGGCCGACGTCGACAAGACCCGCTCCGGTCGACGCGGCGTCGAGGCGGCCCGGATCGTGATCGAGGCTCCCGGCGCGAGCCCCGGCCGGTGGCTCGTCGGCGCCACCGTCCGCGACCCGCGCGCCCGCTCGTTGGTCCTCGAGGTCACCACCCGGCTCGTGTTCCCCACGATGATGGTCCTCAGCCTGTTCTTCTTCTTCGCCGGCCACAACAACCCCGGCGGCGGGTTCGCTGGTGGCCTGGTCGCGGGCCTGGCGCTGGTGTTGCGCTACCTCGCCGGCGGACGCTACGAACTCGGCGAGGCCGTCCCCGTGGACGCGGGACGGATCCTCGGGCTCGGCCTGCTCCTCGCGGCGGGCACGGCCACGGCGTCCATGTTCTTCGGCGCCCCCGCCCTGTCGAGCGCCACGTTCGAGGCCACGCTCCCGGTGTTCGGTGAGGTCAAGGTCGTCACGGCCTTGCTCTTCGACGCCGGCGTCTACCTCATCGTCGTGGGGCTGGTCCTGGACATCCTCCGCAGCCTCGGCGCCCGACTCGATCTGGACGCCGAGGATCTCGAGGAGCTGCGCGCCATCTACGTGGACGCCACCGCCTCGCCGTCCACCGCCGCCCTGCGCAATGTCCCCGGTGTGGACTCCGACGGAGCGCGGTCCGACCTCGCGGCCCACCGCGCCGCCCGCCGCGAGGCCGCGGAGAACCAGGGCTCCCCCACCGGAGGCACGTCATGACCGCCGATTTCGGGCTGCTCCTGCTCGCCGGATTGCTCTGTGCCGCCGGGGTCTACCTGCTGCTGGAACGGGCGATCATCAAGATCCTGTTGGGGATCATGATCTTCTCCAACGGCATCAACCTGCTCCTGCTGGCCGCGGGAGGCCCGCCCGGCAGTCCGCCCATCATGGGCCGCGGCCGGAGCCCCGACGCCGCCGACTCCGACCCCCTGTCCCACGGGATGATCCTCACCGCGATCGTCATCACGGCCGGCGTCGGAGCCTTCATCCTCGCGTTGGCCTACCGCTCCTACCAGTTCACCACCGCTGATGAGGTCGCCGACGACGCCGAGGACACCAAGATCGCCAAGCGCTCACCCACCGACGCCTGGTCCGCGCCCGACCGGGACCTGTCCGACGACCACAGCACAGGTCAACCCACCGAACTCGGGGACCACGTCGACTACGACGACGACGACCTGACGGACGCCGAGGCGGAGGCCGAAGCGGAGGCCGAAGCGGAGGCGCGAGGTGGGGCCCGCGGGCGCGACGTGCCCGCCCGACTCCCCCGGAGGACGACGCGCCGGAGCGACGGGGACGACCGAGACCACGGAGACGACGGAAGGGAGGGCGGCCGGTGATCTCCCCCGACCTCTTCGGCTACCTCATCCCCTCGGTCGTCCTCATACCCCTGCTCGCCGCGGCCCTGTGTCTGGTGGTCTCCCGCCGACCCCGCGTGCAGAACATCATCACGGTCGTCACCCTCACAGTCGTGCTGGTCATCGCCGGCGTCCTGCTGGTGCTCACCGACCAACACGGCGTCCACACCGTGCAGGTGGGCGGATGGGACGCGCCCGTGGGCATCACCCTGGTGGCCGACCGGCTCAGCGCGCTCATGCTGTGTGTGTCGGCGATCGTCCTGCTCACGGTGATCATCTACGCCGTGGGCCAGGGTGTCCGCGACGGCGACGGCGACCAGCCCACCTCCATCTTCCTCCCCACCTACCTGGCGCTCGCGGCGGGACTGAACGCCGCGTTCATCGCCGGCGACCTGTTCAACCTGTTCGTCGGGTTCGAGATGCTGCTGGCCGCGTCCTACGTCCTGCTCACGCTCGGCGCCAGTCAGGAGCGCGTCCGCGCCGGGGTCTCCTACACCGTCGTGTCGATGGTGTCCTCGATGGTCTTCCTGCTCGGCATCGCACTGACCTACTCGGCCGCGGGCACACTCAACCTCGCGCAGCTCTCCGTGCGGATGACCGAGGTCCCGGAGGGGTTGCGGAACACGATCTTCGCCGTCTTCCTGGTCGCGTTCGGCATCAAGGCCGCCGTCTTCCCCCTGTCCACCTGGCTGCCCGACTCCTACCCCACCGCGCCCGCCCCCGTCACCGCGGTGTTCGCCGGACTGCTGACCAAGGTGGGTGTCTACGCGATCATCCGCTTCCACACCCTCGTGTTCCCCGGTGGGTCCATGGACGGCGTCCTCCTGGTGGCGGGTCTGCTCACGATGGTGATCGGCATCCTCGGCGCCATCGCACAGTCAGACATCAAACGAATACTGTCGTTCACCCTCGTCAGCCACATCGGCTACATGATCTTCGGCATCGCCCTGTCGACCGGGTACGGGCTGAGTGCGGCGATCTACTACGTCGGACACCACATCATCGTCCAGACCACACTGTTCCTGGTGGTCGGACTGATCGAGCGGCAGGCCGGGTCGTCCTCCCTGCGCCGCCTCGGCTCGCTCGCGGTGGCCAGCCCCGTCCTCGCGGTGATGTTCCTCATCCCCGCCCTCAACCTCGGTGGCATCCCGCCCTTCTCAGGGTTCATCGGCAAGCTCGCGGTGGTCCAGGCCGGCGCCGAGGTCGGAGGTCCGCTCATGTGGGTCCTCGTCGCCGGGGCGATGGTCACCAGCCTGCTCTCGCTCTACGTGATGGTGCGCGTGTGGTCCAAGGCGTTCTGGCGTCCCCGGGCCGACGCCCCGGAGGGTGCGGTGGCCCTGGCCAAGCCGCTGGCACTGCTGCCCTCCGACGAGTACGTGGAGTTCGACGAGCGCGAGGAGGTGGGCCGGATGCCGCTGAGCATGGTCGCGCCCACCATGGCCCTGATCGTGGTCTCCTTGTTGATGACAGTCTTCGCCGGCCCGTTGCTCGGGGTGACCGACCGGGCCGCCGAGAGCCTGATGGAGCGGCATGACTACCTGGACACCATCCCCCTCGACGCGACGCCCGACCGCTACGTCGGTTCCGTGACGGGGGTGCGCTGACATGCCCCGCAGGATCGCGGCCCGTCTCGACCCCCGGGTGGTCGGTTCCCGCCTGTTCATGATGCTCTGGCTGACGGTCGCGTGGGTCATGCTGTGGGGCCCGGTCGAGGTCGGGACCATCGTCGCCGGGGTCCTCGTGGCACTCGTGGTGATGGTCCTGCTCCCACTCCCCCGTGTGCCCGTGGAGGGCCTGGTCAGACCTCTGTCGACGGTGTGGCTGGTGATCGTGGTGGCCTACTACCTCGTCCGTTCGTCGCTCGCCGTGGCGTGGCTGTCCGTGCGCCCCCAGGCACCGCCCCGTTCCGCCGTGCTGCGGGCACCCATGCGGCTCAGGTCGGACTTCACGCTCGCCCTGGCCGTCAACACCCTGAACCTCATGCCCGGAGGCGTCGTCGTGCGCGTCGATCCGGTGGCCCGGTACGTGTACGTCCACGTCCTGGACGCCGGCAGCCCCGAGGCGGTCGAGCGGTTCCGGCGCCAGACCGCCCACGTCGAACAGCTGTACTCTCGGGCGTTCGAACGGCCCGAGGACTGGAAACCGAGCCCGCAGCACTACTACGCCCCCTCGGAGGAGTACGGGACCGACAGCGAGGAGCACCGATGAGCCTGACACTGCTGTTGTGGAGCGCGGCCGTGGTCGCCCTCACGCTCGCACTGTTCACCACCATGATCCGTCTGATCGGTGGCCCGGGCACCCTCGACCGACTGATCTCGCTGGACATGCTCGCCGCGATCGCCCAGTGCGGCGTCGGGGTGTACATCGCGTGGAGCAAGGACACCACGGCGGCGGCCGCCCTCGTAGCACTCGCACTGGTCGCCTTCCTCGGATCGGTGTCCGTGGCCCGGTTCCGCGTCAGCGACTCCGCCGGAGTTCACAAGGAGACCCTCACATGACCGACGACCCCAGGGAGATCGTCTCGGCGCTCTTCGTCCTCGCCGGGGCGTTGCTGACCCTCGCCAGCGCCATCGGTCTGGTGCGCTTCCGCGACACCCTGAGCCGGATGCACCCTGCAGCCAAACCGCAGGTCCTGGGACTGGTGCTCGTCTTGCTGGGGGCGAGCATCCGGATCTTCCCCCACATCGACCTGGGAATGCTGCTGCTGGCCGGCATCGTGGCCGTGTGCACCGCACCGGTGATCGCCAACCGAGTGGGCAACCTGGCGTATCACGAGAGCGTCGAGGACGGCACGATCACCCACGAGGCCCCGGTGCTGGAGAAGTTCCAGGCCAGCGAGGCCAACCGGAAGAACACATCCTGACCCGCCGATCGGGTCCGGGCGCCGGGACGACTCGAGCCCCGCTCCCTTCACGGGGGCGGGGCTCGTTCGGTGGTACCGGGCTACCGGTCGATCACGGGGCGGGCTGAGCAGGCGACACCGCGGTCCCGGTCT
>NZ_JAALDW010000108.1:4532-18388 GCF_014145055.1 Dietzia sp. DQ11-38-2 | reverse complement strand
CATCGAGGCCACCGCGACCGGCTCGCCCACCCGGATCGACGACGAGACGGCCGGGATCCGCCTGGTCTCGAACACTCCGGGAGCCGTGGCCGGGCACCTGCAGCGCGCGGTGGCCTGTTACGTCTGCAAGCAGCTCTACACGCAGGTCGACGCCTTCTACCACCAGCTGTGCCCGGAGTGCGCGGCGGCCAACCGCGCGAAGCGGGACCCGGACATGGACCTGACCGGGCGGCGGGCCCTGCTCACCGGGGGGCGCGCCAAGATCGGCATGTACATCGCCCTCATGCTGCTGCGGGCGGGGGCTCACGTGACCATCACGACCCGGTTCCCCCGCGACGCGGTCCGCCGGTTCGCCTCGATGCCCGACCACGCGGACTGGGCCGACAGGGTCCACGTGATCGGTGTGGACCTGCGCGATCCCGCCCAGGTCGTGGCACTGGCCGACGAGGTCGCCGCCGCCGGGCCGCTGGACATCCTCATCAACAACGCCGCCCAGACGGTGCGCCGGTCCCCCGGGTCGTACTCCGGACTCGTGGACGGCGAGTCCGCACCCCTCACCGGACGGGCCGCAGACATCCCCATGATCACCATGGGCCGCACCTCCGAGCTGCACCCGGCCGCGCTGATGGGCGGCGAGTCTGCGCTCATCGGCTCCGACGAGGCCGAACGCGAGGCCGGACACATCGCCGAGCAGGCACTCCTGGCCGGGTCGGCGTCCCTGGACCGTGTGGCCGCCGGCACCGCCATCGACGCCGGCGGGCTGCTGCCGGACGTGGTCGACCACAACAGCTGGGTGGCCACTGTCGAGCAGGTGGAGCCCATGGAGATGCTCGAGGTGCAGCTGTGCAACTCTGTCGCGCCGTTCATCCTGGTCTCCCGCCTGCGGCCCGCGCTGGCGGCGTCGGGCGCCCGGCGCAAATACGTCGTCAACGTCTCCGCCATGGAGGGGCAGTTCTCCCGGCGCTACAAGGGCGCGGGGCACCCGCACACCAACATGGCCAAGGCGGGCCTGAACATGCTCACCCGCACCTCCGCCGAGGAGATGTTCACCGAGCACGGCATCCTCATGACCGCCGTGGACACCGGGTGGATCACCGACGAGCGGCCGCACACGACCAAGGTCCGGCTCCACGAGGAGGGCTTCCACGCTCCTCTCGACCTGGTGGACGGGGCGGCGCGCGTGGTCGATCCGATCGTGCGCGGTGAGGCCGGCGAGGACCTCTACGGGTGCTTCCTCAAGGACTTCCGACCCAGCCCGTGGTGAGCGATCCGGACACCCGGCGGCCGGGACAATAGGATCGTCGGCATGGACTCACCCACCTCGGCGGCAGTGCACCTCATCCTGACCACCGAGCTCCTGCCCGCGCTGCGCGAGGTGGTGACCGAACTCGGCGGGGACGGCCCGGACACCCTGGTCCATTCGCGACCCACGGCGGTGGGGGCGGCGCACCCGACCAACTCCGCTGCCGCGACGGTCCGTCATCTCTGCGGGGTCCTCACCTCCTGGGGGGCGGCGTGCCTCGGCGGTGAAGAGGTCCGCCGACACCGGGAGTCGGAGTTCACGTACGACGGGCCGGTCGAGCCCGAACTCGACAGGCTGTCCGCACTGGCCGACCGGGTCCCGGACTGGACCACGGCGGCGCTGCTGCGGGGCGACCTCGCACATCCCGCCGGGACGGCGTTCCCGGTGGAACGGGCCCGGGCCGCCGGCACCCTGACCGTGGAGTGGGTGCTGGCGCACATCCTCCACGACGTCGCCACCCACCTCGGTCACCTTGAGGTCACCCGCGACGTCCTGCTGTCCGCCGGCCCCCGGTGACCTCCTCCCCCGGCGGGATGGACCCCGGTCGGACCGGCCGGATCCCGGTCCTGCTCGACTGCGACCCGGGGATCGACGACGCCCTGGCGATCGCCTACCTGGTGGCCGAGCACCGAGCCGGGTCGATCGACCTGGCAGGGCTCGTGTGCACGGCCGGCAACGTCGGCATCGAGGACACGGTCCGCAACGCTCTGGCCTGGCTGGACCTGGCGGGCGCTCCCCCCGTCCCCGTGTCGGCCGGGGCCGCCGGCGCGACGGTCGTGCCCCACGCGTTCACGCCGGAGACGCACGGCCCCCGTGGTGCGGGGCACGCGGGGCTGCCGCCGTCGACGAGGGTTCCGGATCCGCGGAGCGGAGCCCGACTCTGGGTGGACGCGGCTCGCGCTGCCCCGGGTGAACTGGTGGGGATCGTGACCGGTCCCTCGTCCACGATCGCTCACGCGCTGGAACTCGAGCCCGCGCTCCCGCGGCTGCTGCGGCGGCTGGTCGTGATGGGCGGGTCCTTCCGCGGACACCCGGGCAACACCACGCCGGTGAGCGAGTGGAACGTCGACGTGGACCCCGAGGCCGCCGACCGGGTGTGCCTGGCGTGGGAGGCGGCCCGGTCCGTGGACCCGTCGGTGCCGCCCGTGAGGTGGTGCGGACTCGATCTGACCGAGCGCGCGGTGTGGACCCCCGAGCACTCCGAGCGGCTCCTGGCGGCGTCCGGGACCCCGCTGGCCAGGCATCTGGTCGACGCGCTGCGCTTCTACTTCGAGTTCCACGAGTCCGTGGGCGAAGGCTACCTGGCGCAGGTGCACGATCCCCTGGTGGCCTGGCTGGCACTCCGCCCCGGGGCGGCCCTGACCGAGCCCGTCCATCTGCGTGTCGAGTGCGCGGGCGAGCACACCCGGGGGATGACGGTCGAGGACCGCCGTGGACACCGCGGGCGGCCGGCGAACGCCGAGCTCGTGGTCGACCTCTCCGTTCCGGGCGGTGCGGGGGCGGTGGTCGAGGAGGTCGCCGCCTCGATCGCGGACCTACACTGAGATGACCTCCACCGGTCCGCTCCTGCATCAGGGCCACCACCCGCACGCGGTTGACCACCCCGGGATCGCCGGGTGGAACCGGTGCTAATCTCGTCCGGATGCCCTGGCGTCGGCACCCACCGTCGCGGGACAACGGATCGTCGTCTCACTGTCAGTTCACCCCGGGAGAGTCCATGAGGCCTGTCGCCGCCGTCGCCTTCGCTGGTGGAGCCGTCGCGGCCGGGTTCGCCGCGCGACGCCTCGCTCAGCCCGCCCGGCCGACGGCAGCAGCTCCGACCCCGGTCGACGCTCCCGACACCGCCGCCGCCGAGGCCACCGGTCCCGAGATCGCCGCCGCCGAGGCCACCGGGGAGCAGCAGCCGCGGCTCGCCGGTGCACACGGTCACCTCCCCGCACTCGAGGGTCTCCGCGGCCTCGCGGCGATCGGCATCATCACCACCCACGTCGCGTTCGTGACCCGGATGTCTTACGGGACGCCGGTACGCCGCCTCTACGGTCGGTTGGACATGCTGGTGGCGGTGTTCTTCGCCAAGACCGGCTTCCTCCTGTGGCGCGCACACTCCGACCACGCCCGCCGCGACCGGCCGGGAACGGCCCGCGCGGTGATCCCCTACCTGCGGGCCCGCCTCGTGCGGATCATGCCCGCCTACGCGGTGCTCGTCGCCGTCGCGATGGTGCTCCTGCCCCAGAACCGGGTCAACGGCCCCGTGGTCTGGCTCCGCAACCTCACCCTGACGCAGATCTACCAGCGGAAGTTCCTCGTCTCCGGGCTCACGCACGCCTGGTCCCTCGCGGTCGAGATGGCCTACTACCTGGCTCTCCCGGCGCTGTGGACCGGGATGAAGAACCTGCGCGGCGACCGGGCCCGATGGCGGCTGCCCGCCGTCGGCGCCTTCGGGCTCTCCGGTCTGCTGTTTCCGCTGATCCCCTGGCAACGCCTCCGGCTCCTGCCCAGGGGCGTCAACGACCAGATCCTGCCGCCGGCGTTCTCCGCCTGGTTCGCCTCCGGGATGCTACTGGCCGAGCTGGCCACCGCCCGCCCGGGACTGCTCGCCCGATTGAGCCGGGCACCGTACGCGAGGTGGGGGTGGTGGGCGGCTGGCGCAGGGGCGCTGTTCGCCACGACGTCCCCCCGCTGGTTCTCCGAGGGCTTCCACCACCCGAGCGGCCGCGAGTACGCCGCGCGCAACGGGCTCACCGCGGCGATGGCGTTCTTCTTCCTGGGACCGATCGTCCTGGCCCCGGCGGGCTCGCGCTTCCGCGTCCTGGAATCGGCACCCCTACAGGCGATCGGCCGCTGGTCGTACGGAATCTTCCTCTGGCACCTGATCGTGCTGCACTACGCGTTCCCGCTCACCCGCACCTCGCTGTGGACCCGGCGGATGGGCGTGATCTGGCCCGTGACCGTGGCCGGGTCGATCGCCGTGGGCGCGGCCAGCTACCGGTTCATCGAGGAACCGGCGCGAAAGTTCCTCTCTCCGCACGCCTGAACTCGACGCCGAGTTCTCGTAGGGTGAGCGCAACACCGCGGACAGGCGCGCGGTCGCGACGAAGGAGAACAGCTATGGGTTACATCGGCGGCGGAGTGGTCCTCGTGGTGATCGGCGCGATACTCATGTACGCGGTTGAGGTCACCATCCCGGGAATCGACTCGAACACCCTCGCGGTGATACTCATGGTGGCCGGTGTGGTGCTCTTCGTGATCGGTCTCCTGTTCGCGATGCGCTCCCGGGGCCGCCGGGTGCCGGACGAACGGTACTGAGCCCGCGCGCGACATCTCCCGCGCGGATGCCCCGGGAGCGGAATCCGGAGAGCGCGGAGATTCTTTTCGCGGACCTGTCGATCTCCCGGGGGCCGTTCGTCATCATGGTGTCGCCGCTCTCGCGGCCGACGCCCACCACGATCGGTCAGGAGATCGACATGAAATACGTACTACTGCTCTTCGCAGACCTCGATGCCGCCCGCTGTGGCGAGGACGCGGTCACCGGCGCGGACGAGGGTCCCGGCGTCGAGGAGTTCATGGCCTTCGATGCGGAGCTCGAGAAGGCCGGGGTGCTCGCCGGCGGGTTCGCCCTGGAGGATCCGGACACGGGGGTCGTCGTGTCCATCCCACCGGGCGCGACCGAGCCCGTCGTGACGTCGGGGCCGTTCGCCGAGAGCAGGGAGTTCGTCGGCGGGACCATCATCATCGATGTCCCCGACATCGACGAGGCACTGACGTGGGCGGCCCGGTGTCCCGGGGTCCACGGTGGGCGGGTCGAGGTCCGCGCCATCGCGGAGTTCTAGATGCATGTCCGTGTGTCCGGGGTGGGAGCGGGGGCCCACCCGTGACCTCCCCGGGGCCCGCGGCGTCCGATGCCCTGGCCGCGATGAGGCGTGAGGAGAGCTCCCGGCTGCTGGCTGCGCTGGTGTCGCGGTTCGGGGACCTCGAACTGGCCGAGGACGCCGCGCAGGACGCTCTCACCGCAGCCCTGGAGACGTGGCCGAGAACCGGTGTCCCTCACACCCCGCTGGCCTGGCTGATGACCACCGCGACCCGCAAGGCGATCGATCAACTCCGGCGGGAGAAGGCCTTGACGGAGCGGCTGGCGAGGTTGCGGGTAGAGCAGGAGAGGCGGCCCCCGCCGCCGCCGAGCGTGTCGCCCGCGGATCCGGACGACATCCCGGACGAGCGGCTCGAGTTGTTCTTCGCCTGCTGCCATCCGACCCTGGGAATCCAGGAGCAGATCGCGCTGACCCTCCGGTACCTGGCCGGACTGACCACAGTCGAGATCGCCCAGGCCTTCCTCGTCCCGGTCCCCACGATGCAACAGCGCCTGGTACGCGCGAAGGAGCGCATGCGGGTGACCCGGATCCCGGTCCGCGTGCCGGAGGCCGCCGACCTCCCACGGCGCCTACCGGCGGTCCTCGCCGTGATCTACGTGGTCTACACGGAGGGCTACGCGGCGACGGAGGGCGCGCGACACCTGCGCACCGAGCTCACCTCCGAAGCCATCCGCCTCGGGCGCATCGTCCACAGACTGATGCCGGGGCAGAGCGAGGTGGCGGGGCTTCTCGCCCTGATGCTGCTCACCGAGGCGCGGGCGCCGGCGCGGTCGGGCCCGGACGGCATGCCGATTCCCCTGAGCCAGCAGGACCGCTGCAGATGGGACCGTCTCCTCGTCGACGAGGGGCTCGCACTGGCCCGGACCGCTGCCGCGGGAGGGCCAGGGAGGTACAGCGTCCAGGCGGCGATCGCCGCACTCCACGCCGAGGCCCAGGACGTCGACTCGACCGACTGGGCCCAGATCGTGGTGCTCTACGACATCCTGCTGAATCTCTCCCCCGGTCCGGTCGTGCGGGTGGCCCGAGCGGTCGCGCTCGGGCATCGGGACGGGCCCCACGCGGGAATGGTGGCACTCGACGCCCTGGCCTCGGATCCGACACTGCGGGAGCACCACCCGTTCCACGAGGCCCGGGCGGTGACTCTGGAACTCCTCGGTCGGAGCGAGGACGCGCGCCTGGCCTGGGCACGCGCCTTCGAACTCTCGAGGAACGAGGCCGAGCGTTCCTATCTGATTCGTCGGTGGTGGGAGGCGTAGCCGGCGGGGCGCCGAGTCCGCCGACTGGTCCACCTGCTACGACTGACCCGAGCGCTCCGGGCGTTTCGAGTCGAAGGCGTCGATGATGGCCTGGGCCGCGAGAGCCGCCGTCAGCGTCCCTTCGCTCACGCGTCGCTCGACATCGGCCGTGACCCGTCTCACGTCCGGGTCGGCCGCGAGCCGCGCCATGAGCGTGTCGTGCACCATCGACCGGGTCCACTCGACCTGTTGGCGCGCGCGACGGGCCTCGACCTCGCCGATCTCCCCCATCGTGTCCTGGTGGGATCGCACGGCCTCCCAGAATTCGTCGAGACCCTCGCCCTCGAGCCCCGACATGGTCAGGACCGGAACCTTCCACACCGAGTCCGCCGGTCGCACGAGTCGCAGCGCCGCGCCGAGTTCTCGCGCGGCGCGCCTGGCGTCCTTGACGTGGGGGCCGTCGGCCTTGTTCACGGCGACCACGTCGGCCAACTCCAACACGCCCTTCTTGATGCCCTGGAGCTGGTCGCCGGTGCGGGCGAGGGTGAGGAACGTGAAGCAGTCGACCATCCCGGCGACGGCGACCTCGGACTGGCCCACCCCGACGGTCTCGACGAGGATCACGTCGAAACCCGCGGCCTCGAGGAGGACCATGGTCTCCCGGGTGGCCTTGGCCACGCCCCCGAGCGTCCCGGAGGTCGGTGAGGGCCGGATGTAGGCGCGGGGTTCCGTGGCGAGCGTCGCCATCCGGGTCTTGTCGCCGAGGATCGAACCGCCGGTGCGCGTGGAGGACGGGTCGACGGCGAGCACCGCGACCTTGTGCCCCTTCTCCACCAGGTACAGCCCGAACGACTCGATGAACGTCGACTTGCCCACGCCCGGTACCCCGGTGATCCCGATGCGCAGGGCTCCCCCGGCATGCGGCAGCGCTCCGAGCAGCAGCTCCTGCGCCTTTTCGCGGTGCGCGGGGTTCGTGGACTCCAGCAGCGTGATGGCGCGCGCGAGCACGGGGCGGTCGTCGTGGAGCACTCCCTCGAGGAGGGCCCCCACGTCGATCTCCCGACGCGGCCTCGCGCCCGTCGCGGAAGGGACCGGGCCGCGGACCGCACCGGTTCCGAGAGTCGTCGACAGACTGCCCGTGGTGTTGCCCGAGCCCGCGGGATCGGGACCGGAGCC
The DNA here is from genome assembly GCF_014145055.1 of Dietzia sp. DQ11-38-2. Taxonomy (NCBI): domain Bacteria; kingdom Bacillati; phylum Actinomycetota; class Actinomycetes; order Mycobacteriales; family Dietziaceae; genus Dietzia; species Dietzia sp. DQ11-38-2. The sequence continues at coordinate 10,805 of NZ_JAALDW010000108.1, read as the reverse complement.
GAGGCGGTTCAGGACTCGGCCCCGGAGGAGGTCAGCTCGTGCCCGAGCTCACGGGCGAGTGCCTCGAGCAACTCGATGGCCGCGTCGGAGATCACGGTCCCGGGCGGATAGATCGCGGTCGCACCGGCGTCGTAGAGCTCCTGGAAATCTCCGGGAGGGATGACGCCTCCGACGGTGACCATGATGTCCTCGCGTCCCACCTCGGCGAGCGCCTCCCGCAGCGCCGGGACCAGGGTGAGGTGACCGGCGGCCAGCGACGACACGCCGACCACGTGCACATCGGCGTCCGCGGCCTGTCGGGCGACTTCGTCCGGGGTCTGGAACAGCGGGCCCATGTCGACGTCGAAACCCAGGTCCGCGAACGCGGTCCCCACGACTTTCTGGCCGCGGTCGTGGCCGTCCTGACCCATCTTGGCCAGGAGGATGCGGGGCCTGCGACCCTCCAGTTCGGAGAACTCCTCGGCCATCTTCATCGCCCTGGTGACGTTGTCCACGGCGCCCTCCTTCGACACCTCCTGCCGGTAGACGCCGGACAGCGTCTTGATCTCGGCTTTGTGTCGACCGTAGACCTTTTCGAGCGCGTCCGAGATCTCGCCGATGGTCGCGTGGGCGCGGGCGGCGTCGATGGCGAGCGCCATGAGATTGTTCTCCAGCCCGCTCCCGGCACCCCCGGCCGCCGCCTCGGTGAGTCTGGCGAGAGCCGCCTGACACGCCGATTCGTCGCGTTCCGCACGGAGTCTGTCCAGCTTCGCGAGTTGCTCCGCGCGCACGCGCGAGTTCTCGACCTTGAGGACCTCGATCTCCTGGTCCTCGGTGACGACGTACTTGTTGACCCCGATGACCGGTTGGCGCCCGGAGTCGATCCGCGCCTGGGTGCGGGCCGCGGCCTCCTCGATGCGCAGCTTCGGGATCCCCTCGCCGATGGCCTGCGCCATCCCCCCCGCCTCCTCGATCTCGATCAGGTGCAGGCGGGCCTTGTCGGCGAGCTGGGCGGTGAGCCACTCGATGTAGTACGACCCTGCCCAGGGGTCGATCGGGCGGGTCGTGGCCGACTCCTGCTGGAGCAGGAGCTGGGTGTTGCGCGCGATGCGCGCCGAGAAGTCGGTGGGCAGGGCCAGCGCCTCGTCCAGCGCGTTGGTGTGCAACGACTGCGTGTGGCCCTGCGTCGAGGCCATGGCCTCGATACACGTCCGGGCCACGTTGTTGAACACGTCCTGGGCGGTGAGGGACCACCCGGAGGTCTGGGAATGGGTGCGCAGCGACTTGGACTTCTCGTTCTTGGGCCCGAACTTCTCCACGAGTTCGCTCCACAGCAGACGGCCGGCCCGGAGCTTGGCGATCTCCATGGAGAAGTTCATCCCGATCGCCCAGAAGAAGGACAACCGGGGTGCGAACTTGTCGATCTCCAGCCCGGCGTCCAACCCGGCACGCAGGTACTCGACGCCGTCCGCGAGGGTGTACGCCAGCTCCAGATCCGCCGTCGCGCCGGCCTCCTGGATGTGGTAGCCGGAGATCGAGATGGAGTTGAACCTCGGCATCTTCCGGGAGGTGTAGGCGAAGATGTCCGAGATGATCCGCATCGAGGGCGTGGGCGGATAGATGTAGGTGTTGCGGACCATGAACTCCTTGAGGATGTCGTTCTGGATGGTCCCCGCGAGTTGTTCCGGTGTCACCCCCTGTTCCTCGGCCGCCACCACGTACAACGCGAGGATCGGTAGCACGGCCCCGTTCATGGTCATCGACACGGAGACGGCGGACAGGTCGATGCCGTCGAAGAGCTCACGCATGTCGAGGATCGAGTCGATCGCCACGCCCGCCATCCCGACGTCGCCGGCGACACGGGGGTGGTCGGAGTCGTACCCGCGGTGGGTGGCCAGGTCGAACGCCACCGACAGGCCCTTCTGGCCCGCCGCGAGGTTGCGCCGGTAGAAGGCGTTGGACTCGGCAGCGGTCGAGAAGCCTGCGTACTGCCGGATCGTCCACGGCTGGTTGACGTACATGGACGGGTACGGGCCGCGGAGGAACGGGGCCGCTCCCGGGACGGTGTCCAGGGGGAAGGGGGTGACCTCCTCGCCGTCGTCGGTCGGGGCGTCGCCCGCCTCGACCGCGTCACGGTCCGCCTTGGTGAACACCCGCTTGACGTCGATACCCTCGGGGGTCTCCCACCGCGGTCCGGCGTCGACGTCCCGGTCGACACCCCCGACGGCGTGGTGGTCGACGGCGGTCTCCACACCGTCCGGTAGCGGAGCACCCTCACTGGTCTCGCGCAGCGGGGCGATGCTGAAATCGGGGAAGGTGGTCATGTCACTTCACTCCCAGCTGATCGAGGAGGGCGGTCAGGGCGGCGACGGCGTCGATCCCGGTGGCGAGGTACCCGTCCGGCCGGTCCGTGGCGTCGGCGGGGAACCCCTTCTCGGCGCCGGCGAGGTAGACCGTTCCCACACCCGCCTCACGCAGCGCACGGACGGCGTCCGGGCCCTCGGTGGCGTAGCGCTTGTCGGCGCCGCAGAGGACGGCGATGTCCTCATCCTTCCGGACACCGGCGTACTGGTCTGCCGCGGTCGCCAGTGGGTTCCGGGTGTCGATGCCGCCGGCCGCGAGCAGGTTGGCGACGAAGGTCACGCGGCCCGTGGTCTCGGCCATCGGGCCGAGCCCCGCGAGCAGGACCGTCGGCCGGGACCCGGTGGCCTCCAGGTGGGCGTCCGAGCGATCGCGCAGGGCTTCGAAGTCGCGGCCGTACCGGTAGTCCTCGCCACCCCGGCGCGTGGAGTCGAGTGGCGGCTCGGCGAGGTTCGGGAACTCGGAGACCCCGGTGACGGGTGCCGTGCGGTGAGCGATGTCGGCATCACGGGCCTGGCGGACACGGGCGATGGCGTCGGCGACGCTCCCGGAGGCGATCGCGGCCGCGAGTCCGCCCTCGGACTCGACGGTCTGGAACGCGGACCACGCCGCCTCGGCGAGCGAATCGGTGAGTGATTCGACGTACCATGATCCGCCGGCCGGGTCGACGACGTGCCCCAGGTGCGACTCCTCGAGCAGCAGCAGTTGGGTGTTCCGGGCGATCCGCTCGGCGAAGGCCCGAGAGGTGCTCTCCAGACCTCCCGGCAGGGAGACGTCGAACGGCAACACGGTCACGGAGGTGGCGCCGCCGACCCCGGCACCGAACGCGGCGAGAGTGGTGCGCAGCATGTTCACCCACGGGTCACGCCGCGACATCATGGCCGCGGAGGTCACGGCGTGCTGGGGCGCGTCCCCGGCGTCGGGCGCGCCCAGCAGCTCCGCGACGCGGGCCCACATCAGACGCCCGGCACGGAACTTGGCGATCGAGACGAACTGGTCGTCGGTGGCGGCCAGTCGGAACGAGATCTGGCGGAGGGCGAGGTCGACGTCGAGCCCCGACGAGACCAGGGCGCGCACGTACTCCAGGCCCGCCGCGGTGGCGTACGCGAGTTCCTGGGCGTCCCCGGCACCGTCGGCGTGGAAGACCGTGCCGTCGGCCACGAAGGTCCGGACGGTCTCCTCCCGCTCGGCCACGCGTGTGGCGAGAGAGACCGCCGCGCCGAGGTCGATCGACCGCGAGGGCCCCCCGTCGCCGTACGCGGCGGTGACCGGTGCCGCACCGAGGTCGGCGATGATCGCGGACCGGTCGGTCACCCCGTCGCCCGCGGCCCTGCGCTGGTCGAGCAGTTCGAGGAACGCCTCACCCACCTCGACGAGGTCGGCACCGGCGTCGAACGTCACCGGGGCGAGGTCGAGATAGACGTCCTTGAGGACGGCACCCACCTGGGAGGCGGGCACCCGCAACCACAGGGCGGACGCCCCCTGGCCGAGAAGGTCCAGAACGGCGGTGTTGACGTCGCTCGGGTCGCCCTGGGCGTCGACCCGGACGCAGACGTGCCAACCGTTGTCCGGCAACCCTGACCGGTCCCCTCCTCGCACGAACGGGAACGAGCCCGGTGCGGAGCGCTCGGGCGTCTCGTCGGCGCGCGTGTAGAGGGGGTTCACCTCGATCCCGTCCCGGGTGGTGGCCACGAGGGCGCGCCACGCGTCCTCCGGCATCTCGGACGGATCCTTGCGGGCGGCCTTCGCGAGGACGGCTCCCACAGAGGCGTACCAGGACTGAAGGTCGGGACCTGTGGTCGGACTGGACACCGGTACCTCGTTCTCTTGTGGAGTGAAGGGGGTCACCTCGGACTCTAATGCAGCATCTTCGCCCGCCGGAACGTGACCGTGTGTGCGGGGTCACCGGCGCGGGTACGACGGAGCCCTGGGACTAGAGTCGACGCGTGCGAGGACGGGTGGCGGGGTGGGCAGCGGTCGTCCTGCTCCTGGTGTTGCTGGCCACCGTCATCCCGACCCCTGGCCTGGAGCAACTGCGTGGCTGGGCGGACCAGCTGGGACCGTGGTTCCCGGTCGCGTTCTTCACCGCCTACGCGCTCGTCACGGTGGGCCCGATCCCCCGGTCGACCTTCACGTACTCGGCCGCGGTGCTCTTCACCCCCGCCGTGGCGATCCCGTCGTCGTTGGTGGCCTCCGGGGTAGCGGCCTCGCTGGCGTTCGTCGGGGTCCGCCGGCTGGGCCACCGCCGCACCGCCTCGTTGCGCTCGGACCCCCGCATCGCTGCGGTGGACGCACGTCTCCGACGGCGCGGATGGCTCTCCGTCGGGAGCCTGAGGTTGGTCCCGGCGGTGCCGTTCTCCGTACTCAACTACGCGGCCGCCCTCACCTCGATCCCGTTCCGGCAGTTCCTCGTCGCGACGGTCCTGGGCAGTGCTCCGGGGACCGTCGCGGCGGTCCTGCTGGGGCACTCCCTCACGGAGGGCGACGGAACCGCCGCACTGTGGGCGACCGCCGCGTTCGCCGGGGTGGGGCTGGTCGGCATGATCCTGGACGCCCGCCTGCCCGTTCGGGGCGACGACGACACCGAGCCGGGGAACGACACCGAGGCGTCGTGAACCGTGCCCCGGGGGATCAGGCGGGCTCGGTGACGAAGTCCACCAACCGCTCGACCGCACCGAGCAGGGCCGGTTCGATGTCGCGGTAGGAGCTCACCGCCGCCAGGACCCGCCGGAAGCCGTCCGCGGGTTCCCCCCAGCCCAGACGGTCACAGATGCCCGTCTTCCAGTCCTCCCCACGCGGCACCACGGGCCACGTGTGGATGCCCACGGCCCGGGGCTTGACCGCCTGCCAGATGTCGACGTACGGATGGCCGGTCACCAGCACGTCGTCCCCGAGCCCGGCCACGATGCGCGACTCCTTGCTGCCCTCCACGAGGTGGTCGACCAGGACGCCCAGGCGCGCCTGCGGCGTCGGCCCGAACTGCCCCACCAGCGCGGGCAGGTCGTCGATCCCGTGAAGCGGTTCCACGACGATCCCTTCCACACGCAGGTCGTGGCCCCAGATCTTCTCGACGAGGGCCGCGTCATGGATTCCCTCGACCCAGATTCGGCCCGCGCGCGCGGTCCTGGCTCGCAGGCCCTCGACCTTCCGGGACCCGGACGCGGTGACCTTCGGGCCCGCTTTCACGACCGGCCCGGGCCGACGCAGGGTGACCGGTGAGCCGTCGATGAGGAAGGCCGAGGGGGTCATGGCGAAGAGGCGGACCAGGCCGCGACGGTCCTCGAGCTTCACGAAGTCGCCGTCGGGGGTGTGGCTGAAACCCACCACGGCTCCGCAGAAGCCGGAGTCGGCGTGCTCCGCCACCAGATCGCTCTCGGCGACGACGACGGGGATCTCCGGCCGGCGGCGCCGGGCGGTCCCGGACAGGACGTCGGATCCGTACATGTCTGTCATGGCCCGACAGGCTAGCCGGATGCGCGGACCGGGAGGGGGCGGCGCACCGACCGGTAGGATCGATCGTCATGTCACGCCCCCTCACCCGCGGCGCCGCGCTGTCCCCCGCGTGGCCACTGCCCCTCGTCCTGCTGCGTACCGCCTGGGGAGACCAACCGTTCGACGCCCTCACCGGATATGTCTCGGGGCTCGCGGGGTCCCACCTGGTCGAGGTCACGGGTGATCCCGTGCGGATGCTGGACGGGGTCTCCCCCGCCTCGGGACCGACCGCACTGCTCCCGGGCCTGATCACCTCACTCCGCCGATCGGGTCGGACGTATCCCGCTCCGGAGTCGCTCGCCCTGCTGACCGCCGCGCCCGGGGACTCGTCGAGCCTGCCCGCTGTCCCCGCGGTCCGGTCCGACGTGGCGGCGGCGGGATGGGGCGTCCTGGTCCGCGACCCGGCGAGCCGTGAGGCGGTCGTTCTCACGTGCGTCCACC
>NZ_JAALDW010000108.1:0-4223 GCF_014145055.1 Dietzia sp. DQ11-38-2 | reverse complement strand
TCCCGGCCACTCGCGAGCCCATCCTGCGTCGACTCGTGGCCGTGAAGGACGCCGCACGCCGGTCGGCGGTCGCGGCAGCCGGGATCGCCGCCGCGGGGGGTGCGGCATCGGGTGACGCGGCCCTGCGGGGGTCCTGACGCGGGCCTGCGACGGTCCTAGCGAGCGCAACACCCCACCGCGCACCGGGCACCGTCCCGGTTGCAGCCCAGCGCGGGAACGTCACCGAGCCTGTCCCCGGTCACTCCGGTCTCGACCTCATCGAGGAGTTCCAGAACCATCCGGGCGAACTCCGGGCTGGGCCCGGGCGTCGCGGTCCGGGTGACCGTCACGCCGAGCTCGCGCACCTCGTTCACCAACTCGGTGTCCAGGTCCCAGATCACCTCGACGTGATCGGAGATGAACCCCACGGGGACCACCACGACGTCACGGACGCTCTCCGCCTCCGCGATTTCCCTGACGTGATCCACCACGTCGGGCTCCAGCCACGGCACGCTCGGGGGGCCGGAACGGGACTGCCACACCAGATCGTGGTCCGCGACCCCTGCGGCCTCGGCCACCAACCGCGCCGCCTCGGCGACTTGACGGCTGTAGAGGTGGCCTTCGAGCGCGGGAGGGCCCGCCACGGCGTCCGCCGCCTCGGGAACGGAGTGTGCGGTGAAGATGACGCGTGCGCCCGGGGCCGCAGAGGCCATCGCCGCGCGAAGGTCGTGGGCGAACCGCTCGATGAACAGCGGATGGTCGTAGAACTGACGCAGGCGCACCATGGTGGGTGCACCGGCGACCTGCTCGCGCGCGCGGGCGATGTCCTCCTGGTACTGCGCGCACCCGGAGTAACCGCCCCATGCGGAGGTGGCGAACACCGCGGCCGACCGCACGCCGTCCGCGGTCATCTGCCGTACGGTCTCCTCGATCATCGGCGTCCAGTTGCGGTTGCCGAAGTAGATCGGCAGATCCCTGCCGCGCCGCGCCAACTCGGCGCGGACGTTCGCGATGATCTCGCGGTTGAGGTCGTTGATGGGGCTGCGACCGCCCAGCTGCCGGTAGTGGGTGGCCACCTCCTCGAGTCGCGACGCCGGGATCCCGCGGCCGCGGGTGACGTTCTCGAGGAAGGGGATCACGTCCTCCTGCCCCTCGGGCCCACCGAAGGACAGCACGAGAAGGGCGTCCACGGGACCCGTGTGTTCGAGGGCACCATCGGTCATCTGGAGTTCTCCTGTCCGCTGAACGAGACGGTGCCGGCGCCACCGTCGGCGTAGATCACAGTTCCCGTGGTGGCGGGCATGAGGTCCGAGAGCAGCGCCACCGCGGTGGTCGCGACCGAGGTGGGGTCGTCCACGTCCCATCCGAGGGGCGCACGCTCGGCCCATTCCTCCTGCATCAGGTCCAGTTCTCCCCCCGGTCCGAGGGCGTCGCCGGCGATGGCCTTGGCCGCGAGGGTCTTGACGGGGCCGGCGGCGATGAGATTGGACCGCACCCCCTCGGGGCCCAGTTCGCGGGCCACGTAGCGGTTGACCGCTTCGAGGGCGTTCTTGGCCACGGACATCCAGTTGTAGAAGGGCATGGAGAACCTCGGGTCGAAGTCCAGGCCGATGATCGACGCGCCGGGCGCGAGCAGTGGGCGCACCGCCCGGGCGAGGGCCGCGTACGAGTAGGCGGAGACCTCCACGGCCACCGAGACGTCCTGCCACGGGGCGTCGAGGAACGGCTCGCCGAGGCAGCTCGGGGGCGCGAAACCGATCGAGTGGACCACACCGTGGAGTGAATCGGCGTGCTCCCTGACCCTGCCCTCGAGGGCGGCGAGGTCCGCCTCGCTCCGCACGTCCAGTTCGATCACCGCGGGTCTGTGCGGCAGGCGCTTGGAGATGGCCTTGACCAGTGACGGACGACCGAACGCGGTGAGGATGACGGTGGCGCCGTGGAGTTGACAGTGCTTGGCGATGTGGAAAGCGATCGAGGCGTCGGTGATCACCCCGGTGACGAGGACGGTCTTGCCCGACAGGAGCCCGGTGCCGGTGTGGTCGTTCATGATCAGTGCCCCATTCCCATTCCGCCGTCAACGGGTATGACGGCACCCGAGATGTATCCGGCGTCGTCTCCGGCGAGGAAGCTGACGGCCCCCGCCACGTCGTCGGCGCTCCCCTTGCGGCCGAGCGGGATGGCCGCCACCGCGAGGGCCTGCGTCTTGTCGTCGAGGCCGGCGGTCATGTCGGTGTCGATGAAGCCGGGGGCCACGACGTTGGCCGTGATGTTGCGCGACCCGAGTTCTCGGGTCAGTGACCGGGCCATCCCGATGAGCCCGGCCTTGGACGACGCGTAGTTGACCTGACCCGCCGTCCCTGACTGGGCGACCACGGAACCGATGAAGATGAGCCGGCCGAACCTGGCGCGCAGCATCCCGCGGGACGCTCGTTTGGCCACCCTGAACGCGCCGGACAGGTTCGTCTCGACCACCCGGGTGAACTGCTCGTCCTTCATCCGCATCAGGAGGGTGTCGTCGGTGATCCCGGCGTTGGACACCACCACCTCGACAGGCCCCAACTCGGCCTCGACCGCGGTGAACGCCGCCTCGACGGAGTCGGGATCGGTGACGTCGCACCTCACCGCGAACACCCCCTCCGGTGCGCCGGACCCCCGGTGGGTCACCGCGACGCGGTGGCCGTCGGCGGCGAGGCGTTCGGCGACGGCGCGTCCGATGCCGCGGTTGCCCCCGGTCACCAGGACCGTCCGGGGCGTGGGGGTGGGCGTGCTGTCGGGAACCATGGGCACCAACCTATCGAACAGGGGCGGGTGGCCCGATGGCGGTGCGCCGACCGGTCACGGGATCCGGCGGTGGGCCACCAGTGATCCGGCCGCGGCCAGCATCGCCAGCAGGGAGCCGATGACGAGCCACGGACGCGAGGCGTCCGCCTTCTTCCACTCGTACCCGATCTGTTCCTCGAGGGTGCGGTAGACGGAGTCGAGTTCCTCGAGGCTGGACGCGGTGAAGAAGTCACCACCGGAGATCTCGGCGATCGTGCGCAACGAGGCGTCGTCGACGGGGACCGGTTGCGGGCGGCCCTGGATGTCGACGGTCCCGTAGAGGGTGCCGAAGGAGATGGTCGAGACCGGGATGCCGGCTTCCTCGGCCCGGGCGGCGGCGGTGAATCCCCCCCGCTCCTCCGTGGGGTCCGCGGGAACGGTCTCCTTGCCGTCGGAGAGCAGGACGATTCGCGCGGGCGGGGCCTGATCCGGCCCACCGAGGCTCTCCGTGAACGTGGTGATCGCCTGGAGCGCGGTGTAGATGCCCTCGCCCGTGGCCGTCCGCTCGTCAAGCCTGAGCCGCTCGATCGCCCGGGTGACCGGCCCACGATCGGTGGTCGGTGCGACGAGCATGGAGGCGGTGCCGGCGTACGAGACCAACCCGAGGTTGACCCCCGGTGTGAGGTTGTTGGCGAAGGTGGTGGCGGCCTGCTGTGCGGCCTCGAGGCGGGACGGTGCGACGTCGGTGGACTCCATGGACAGGGACACGTCGACGACGAGCATCACCGTCGCACGATTCCGTGGCACCTTCTGTTCCTGCTGCGGACCGGCCAGGGCCACCACCAGCGCGAGTATCGACAGGATGAGCAGGACGGCGGGGACGTGCGTGAACCATCTCCGCCCGCCGCGGTCGACCGTGCGCAGGACACCGAAGTTGCCGAAGCGCACGGTGCGTCGCTTCTTGGAGCGAAGGGCGATCACGTAACCGATGGCCAGGGCCAGCGGCACCACGATCAGCGCGAGCCACAGCGGGTGTTGGAAATCCGACAGGCTCATCGGGGGGTCCCGTTCGTCGGCGGATACTCGTCGGGCAGGTCGCGGACGAGGTTCTCACCCGTGGGCAGGCCGCCCTGACGTCGGGTGCCGACGTAGTCGATCACGTCCCTGATCCAGTCCCGGTCCGTGCGCAGGGCCAGCACCGGGGCGCCGCAGCGGCGAAGGGCCGAGTGGACCTCCTGGCGATGGTCGTCCGCGGCGCGCCGGTAGTCGGCGGCCAGCGCGTCGTCGACGTCGAGCTCGAGCACCTCCCCGGTGGCCGGGTCCTGCAGCAACGCGGCCCCCACCGCGGGAAGCGCGATGTCGAGCGGGTCGGCGGTGTGGACCGCGAGGAACTCGTGCCGGGTCCCCAGGACGCGCAGGGACCGCTCCCAGTCGATCTCGGTGAGGAAGTCGGAGACCACCACCACGAGGCCGTGCCGGCGGGA
>NZ_JAALDW010000107.1:0-3539 GCF_014145055.1 Dietzia sp. DQ11-38-2 | reverse complement strand
ACGCCGCGCGGTGATCGGCGGGCCGGCGTCAGGACAGCGTGCGGGGTGCCTGGAACTCGGCCTCGAACCGCTCGAAGGAGAACGTGCCGAGCGCCCGAGCCCGATCGAGCCCCAGCTCGCGGATCGCCCCGGCGATCCGGCCGATGTGTCGATCCCCGTCCTCCGCCCCGGCGGCGATCGACACGCGCGCACCCCCCAGGGGACGGAACCGGCCGCCTGCGACTTTCGCACCCGCGCTGACCAGGACAGGCCTGCCGTCGAGGACCTGGATGCAGTTCATCCCGAGGGAGTGGCGACCGGGCACCGGCACTCCCAGGCGGGTGTCGAACATGAGGTCGATCCCCCCTGTCCCGGAGGACCCGACGGCCCCCAGGCGGGCGTCGTCGAGCGCTCCGCCGGCCGTGCCGACCATGTCGCCCTTCCACTTGGGAAAACCCCAGAGCTCGTTGCCGGCCGCGAGGGTGAAATCCTGGTCGACAGGAAGCTCGTGGATGTGCTGACGCACCCCGACCCCCGGGACCTTGACCTGGAACGCCAACCCCACCTCGTGGTACCCACCCAGGACGTTGCCCGGGACATCGTGATAGCGGACGTGGATCACCGTGACCGGAGTCCGACCACCCGGTAGCGAGACCGGCTCGGCCCTCGCGGAGTCCAGGACGGCGGACTGGGGCCCGGAGGCGATCAGACGCCTGGCGACGGCGGCCCGCGACAGGAAGGCGGCACCCGATATCGAGGCGGAGACGACGGGGACCGGGAACGTGATCTGGCGACCCGCGACGACACGGGTGGTGGGAGAACTCATACTCCGACGTTAGCGGGTGCGGTAACAGGTTTCACTGCATTCGATCGCTAACACCACGCCGGGCAGGGCGGATAGACCACGTAGAGACGGGCACGCGGCCCGTCCCACGCGGAACACACCGCGTCACTCTCCCAGGAGGCACACCATGTTGAAGGCACTCGCCGACTTCTTCGCCCAGTTCGACTTCACGGTCGGGTCGTCCGCCGCGATCAACGGATTCATCTCCGGTTCCACCGCGGCCCTCGAGCAGTCGTTCGGCTTCGAGAGCTCGCTCGGCCGGCTCGCCGTGAGCAGTATCGGACAGATCGGTCAGGTCGAGAACGGAGTCTGACCCGGTCAGACCGGCACCCCAGAACCCCCGGCCACCCTCAGAGGTGACCGGGGCGACCGGTGTCTCAGGTGGGGTCCGACAGGTCCTCTGAGGGTACGGCCGCCAGGTGACCGCTGGACCTGCCCTTGTAGCGGGGCCGCAGCAGGTTCGACGGCGAGAGGATGTCGTCGACCTCCTCCGCCGAGAGCAGACCCATCTCAAGCACGACTTCGCGGACGCCGCGACCGGATCGCGCACACTCCCGTCCCACCAGGTCACCGTTGTGGTGCCCGATGACCGGGTTGAGATAGGTGACGATCCCGATCGAGTCCATGACGTTGCGGCGCGCCACCTCCACGTTGGCGGTGATGCCGCGGACACACTTCTCCGTGAGCGTCTCCATCGCGGACGTGAGCAACGAGATCGACTCGAACATCGCCTGCGCGATCACCGGCTCCATCACGTTGAGCTGCAGCTGGCCCGCTTCGGCCGCCATCGTCACCGTCACATCGTTGCCGATCACCTTGAAGCAGACCTGGTTGACCACCTCCGGGATCACCGGGTTCACCTTGGCCGGCATGATCGAGGACCCCGCCTGGAGCTCCGGGAGGTTGATCTCGTTGAGACCCGCCCGCGGACCGGAAGACAGCAGGCGCAGGTCGTTGCAGATCTTGGACACCTTCGACGCGGTCCGCTTGAGGGCCGCGTGGACGTTGACGTAATCGCCGGTGTCACTGGTCGCCTCGATGAGGTTCATGGCACCGGTCACCGGCAGACCGGTCACGAGCCGCAGGTGCTCGATGACCGCTCGCCGGTAGTCGGGCGGCGTGTTGACCCCGGTGCCGATGGCCGTGGCGCCCAGGTTCACGTCGAGCAGCATCCGGGCCGCGGCGCCGAGGACGTGGAGCTCCTCGTCGAGCGTCACCGCGAACCCGCCGAACTCCTGACCCAGGGACATGGGGACCGCGTCCTGCAACTGCGTGCGACCCATCTTGAGGACCTCGCGGAACTCCTCCGACTTGTCGTAGAAGGCCTCGCGCAACGCGACGATGGCCGGCTCGAGCCGCTCGAGGGAGTGCCACAGGGCGATCCGGAACCCGGTCGGGTACGCGTCGTTGGTGGACTGCGAACGGTTGACGTCGTCGTTCGGGCTGATCACGTCGTAGGCGCCCCTGGGATGACCGATCCGCTCCAACGCGAGATTGGCCACCACCTCGTTGGTGTTCATGTTCACCGACGTCCCGGCCCCACCCTGGTACACGCACGAGGGGAACTGGTCCATGCAGCGGCCGTCGACGAGGATCTCGTCGCAGGCACCGACGATGGCCTCGGCGACGTCCGGGTCCAGGACACCCATCTCCACGTTGGCCAGCGCCGCGGCCTTCTTGACCATGACCATCCCGCGGATGAAGTCCGGGATGTCGCTGATGGTCGTGGAGTCGATCGGGAAGTTCTCGACCGCCCTCACGGTGTGGATCCCGTAATAGGCGTCAGCCGGAACCTCCTTCTCGCCGAGGAGGTCTCGTTCCACACGGGTCTGGGTCATTCGTCCTCCGCTGGTCGGGTCGCCACGATCCACAGTAGCCACGGCCCCCGGCCCGCGCGCGGTGTCGCGGTTCGCGGGGATCCCCCGTCGCCGCGCCACTGTGCCTAGGGTGTGGTCATGTCCCGCACGACGACCTCCCGTCGCACCCGGACCCTGACCGCGGCGAAGGACCTCCTGCGCCCCCTGGCCCCCTCCGACGGGCTCCTGGGCAGCATCGTCGACAGGGGTCAGGAACCCCTGCCGCGAGGCACCTGGGCGGTCTTCGGAGTGGCGTTCGCGGGCTTCGCCATGCCCGTCATCGGGTTCGTGGAACTGGCCGAGAGGATCAGGTCCGGCGCCAAACTTCCCTTCGACCGGCCCGTCATGCTGTGGCTGCGCCGACGGCACACACCGCGCACCACCCGGATCGTCAGGGCCGTCACCGAACTCGGCGGGGTCACCGCGGTCCCCGTCTTCGCCCTCACCGCCGCCGGTTACCTGGCGTACGTCCGCGGCAGTCGTCGCCCGGCCGCGCTGCTCACGGTGTCCCTGGTCGGGTCCACCATCATCAACTCGGTCCTCAAGCTCCTGTACCGGCGCGACCGCCCCACCTTCTTCACCCACATCGTGCAGGAGAAGAGTTACTCGTTCCCCAGCGGGCACGCGATGGCGAGCGCGGCCCTCGCCGGGTGCGCCTGCGTTCTCGCCTGGCCCACCGGATGGCGATACCCGGTGATCGCGGGATCCGCGGCGTACGTCCCCGCGGTCGGGGTGACGCGCATGTATCTCGGGGTCCATTTCCCGAGCGATGTCCTGGCCGGCTGGTGCGTCAGCCTGGCCTGGGTGGGCGAGGTGGCCACGATCATGTGGCTCGCCGACCGCCTCGACTACTCCCCGCG
>NZ_JAALDW010000010.1:0-19842 GCF_014145055.1 Dietzia sp. DQ11-38-2 | reverse complement strand
CGTCCAGGCGGTCGCCGCACGGGCCGGGGCCCCCATCGGCGCGGACTTCGCGGTGATGAGCCTGTCCGACCGGCTCAAGCCCTGGGAGGTCATCTCGCGGCGTCTCGACGCGATCGCCGCGGCGGACCTGGTCCTGGCGGTGTACAACCCCGCCTCGCGCTCGCGCACCCGGCAGGTCGCCGACGCCCGCGACGTCCTCCTCCGGCATCGCGACCCGGCCACCCCGGTGATCGTGGGACGCGACGTGGGCCGGGAGGGCGAATCGCTGGCGATCACCACTCTCGCCGAGCTCGACTGCGGCTCGGTGGACATGAAGTGCCTGCTCATCGTGGGCGCCTCCGGGACACGCGTCACCGAGTCGGGGCGCGTGTGGAGTCCGCGGTTCGTGCGGCCGTGAGTGGGACTCCCGACCGTGATGCGCTGTGGCGGATCCTCGCCACCCGTCGCGATCACCGGCATTTCGATCCCACCCCGGTCCCCCGCGAGACCATCGAGCGCCTCCTCGAGGTCTTCGCCGTGGCCCCGAGCGTCGGGCTGAGTCAGCCCTGGCACGTCACAGTGGTCCGCGACCGTGCCGTGCGCGAGGCCGTCCACGAGGGATTCCGCACCGTGCGCCGCGCCGAGTCCGAGCGCTTCGACGGTCCGCGACGGGAACTCTACGACTCGCTGCGTCTCGAGGGCATCCTCCAGGCTCCGGTCGGCCTGGTCGTCAGCCACCGGCCGCCCGCCGGGCCGGTCCTGGGCACCACGAGCGTCCCGGCGGCCACCGAGTACAGCGTGGTGGCCGCGATCACGCTGCTGTGGCTGGCCGTGACGGCCGAGGGCCTGGGCATGGGCTGGGTGAGCCTGGTCGAGCCGGGCCATCTCTCTTCCAGCGTGCCCGTGCCCGACGGGGCCCGGCCCCTGGCGTACCTCTGTCTGGGACATCCCGCCCTCGAGCTGGACGAACCGTTGTTGCAGACCATGG
Organism: Dietzia sp. DQ11-38-2; assembly: GCF_014145055.1. NCBI lineage: Bacteria > Bacillati > Actinomycetota > Actinomycetes > Mycobacteriales > Dietziaceae > Dietzia > Dietzia sp. DQ11-38-2. Next base: position 18,875 of record NZ_JAALDW010000010.1, on the reverse strand, counting down.
GGTGGGGACGCAGGTCGCCGCTGTCGGTGGACTGGGTGTAGATCCCGGCCGCGATGGGGTTGCTCAGAATCCGTACCTGACCGCCCACGCGGCCGTGTGGGCCCGGCTCCTGGTGCCGGTCTTGCGCATCAGATGGTCGACGTGTGTCGCCACCGTCCGGCGGGAGATATACAGACGCTCCGCGATCTCAGGATTACTCAGACCGTCCCGGATCAGGGCGAGTATCTCACGTTCCCGCTCGGTGAGCCCCGACGTCATCCGTACGTGGACCGCCCAGGCCGTGTGCGCCAACCGGTCCACGGTCTCCCGGAACATCTCCTGGGTGCGACTATCGAAACTCGGTTTGGCGATATTTGTGTGAATGAATCCGAAAATCGATCCGTTTTTCGCGGTGAGCGGACGCGTTATGCCGTTTCTATATCCGGCTGGCTTCAGTGTTTCATTGACATATTCCGTGTCAATGAATTCAGAGCGCTCCCAGGGATATATTCCGCCCGGATCAGTCACGTGCCGAGATATTCTTCGCCGGGTCGCTCCGAACCATTCTTTCTCGTACACACCGACAACACCCGGTTCGTATCCGATATTCGACACCAGGTGCGGCCTGCCGCCCGAGTCCGGCAGGATCGTCAGCGCGATGGCATCGACCTTGAGCACATACTGAGACAGCTGCAGAGCCCCGTCCACTCGGCGCACCGGGTGCTGGTCAGTGGCATCGGCGAAGGACTGCGCCATCGCCTCGATCGTCGTGTTCGTCATCCCCGCCACCCTGCGTCCACCACACTCGTGTCGATCCGCTCCGCGCGGCGCGTCACCCACCGGTCCGCGCGTGCATATGCCCAATTATGGGCGCGCGTGTTTCGGTCTCGTAAACCGTGCGAGTGATCCACGTAAAGTCTCCATTTTTCGCCTCACAAGATCCGTCAGGTGACGGATGGCCCGTCCGGGTTTTCGCTCAATATTCTGGTGAGGCGACTTCTACACGAGAAGGTCAAGACCGCACTCATCTATTCTGGGAGAATCAGTGTTCAGATCACGCGCATTCACACGAATGGCCCTCATCTCCACCGTGTCGATCGGGCTGTTGTCTCTCACTGCATGCGGTGGGAACAGCGGAAGCGGAACGGCGGTCTCGGAGGTCTGCGAGGAGGTCCGGACGATCGGGTTCAGCCACCCGATCGGTGAGGTCGACTTCGTCAACACCCTGAAGAACTACGCCGCTGAGTACGGCGCCACCTCCGAGTGTGTCGAGGTCCTCCTCGACAGCACTATCGAGTCCAACCTCGAGTCCCAACGGGAGACGGTGGAGAGCTGGGTCAACCAGCAGATCGACGCGATCGTCATCTGGCCGACCGACCCCGGCGCCTTCGCCGGGCTCCAACAGCAGGCCCAGGCCAACGGAACGGCATGGCTCACCTACTCGTCGCACATGGACGGCCAGGACGGCAGCGTCGGCTTCGACAACGAGTACTCCGGCAACATGGTCGCCGAGCACTTGGACGGCTGGCTGGACGAAAACTATCCGGACGGCACCGACGGCATCACCGCGGCGATCACTGAGATCCCGTCGCTTCCTCCTCTCGCCGGCCGGTGGCAGCCGGTGGCGGCGATGCTGGAACGACGTGGCATCGAGATCGTCTCCCTCCAGGACTGCGGGGACACCACCTGCGGTCGTCAGGTGGCGGACGACGCGATCGCGGAGAACGACGACCTGAGGATCTTCATCGGGACCAACGATGACGCCGCGATCGGCGCCCTCGGGGCATTCCTCGCCTCTGACATTCCTCCGGAGGAGACCTACATCGTCGGGAACGACGGTCTCCCGGAGGCCTTCGAAGCGATCGAGAACGGTACCCACTACAAGGCCAGCGCCGCCATCGACATCCGGCATCTCGCCCGGTCGATCGTCGACAACTCGCTCGCGGCGATCACCGGAGAGGGCGATCCGAACAACGAGTCGCCGTACCTCATGGTCACGCTCGAGGACCCCGACGTCCTCGCCGAGATGAAGGCGCAGTTCCAGTGAGCGGCCTCTCCCGGACCACCGCACGGCCCCCGGGTGCTGATCTCGGGGCGCGGGGGGACGACGAGTTCAGCGGTCCCGGACCGGTGGCCACCCCGGAGCCTAGGACGGGAGGCGGACTCGCCGTCCGGAACCTCACCAAGCGTTTCGGATCGACCACCGTCCTCAAGGGTGTCGACCTGGAATTCCGCACCGGAGAGGTCCACGCGTTCCTGGGCGCGAACGGCGCCGGGAAGTCGACGCTGCTGAGCTGCCTGAGCGGGGCGCACCGTCCGAGCAGCGGCGAGATCGTGGTCGACGGGACGTCCTACGACGGCTTCACCCCCACGTCCGCCTTCGACGCCGGCATCGCAGTGATCTACCAGCACTTCCAGCTGGCCGGGTCACTCACCGTCGCGGACAACGTCTTCCTGGGCGACGAGCTCACGACGAGCGGTGTCCTCAGCCGTCAGAAGCAGGAGCAGATCACCCGAGGACTGCTCGACGATCTGGGCGTGGACATCGACCCGCGGACCCCGGTGGAGAAGCTCTCCATCGGGCAACAGCAGATCGTGGAGATCACCCGCGCCCTGCGACGCGACCCGTCGGTTCTCATCCTGGACGAACCGACGGCGGCGCTCGGCCGTACCGAGGCCGCGGCGCTGTTGACGACCATCCGCCGACTCGCCTACGAGCGACGTATCGCCGTCGTGTTCGTGACCCACCTGCTGGGTGAGGTCATGACTGTCGCCGACCGGGTCTCGGTCCTTCGGGACGGCAGAGTGCTGTGGACCCGGGACCGTGGGGAGGTGACCATGGACGCTCTGGTCAGCGGAATCTCCCCCTCCGTCACCGGCGCGGACGAGCGTGCCGAGCGCGCCACCGGACCGACATTCGTCGAGTTCTCGGGGTTCCGGACCTCGTACTGCGGTCCGCTGGACCTCGAGATCGGCGAGGGTGAGATCGTCGGCCTGTACGCGATGATGGGGGGCGGCCGGACCAATCTCCTCGAGACCATCGCGGGCGCCCGGCGTGCCCGGGGTGGGGCGATCACCGTCGGCGGCGCCGACGCCACCGCCGCTTCTCCCCGACAGGCGGCCCGCAAGGGCATCGCCCTGGTGGCATCCGACCGACCGGCCCAGTCCCTGTTCGGAGACCTTTCGGGACTGGACAACCTGTTGATGCCCCACTTCCGCCGTTCTCGGTTCGGGATCCGATTCCCCCACCGTGAGAAGCCGGTCTTCGACCGGGTCGCGGAAAGGGTCCAGCTGATGCCGCCGGACGCGGAGGCGACCGGCGGCTCGTTCTCCGGAGGGAACGCGCAGAAGATCATGGTCGGCCGCTGGCTCAGCGGCCTCGGCGACTGTCGCTTCCTGCTCCTCGACGAACCGACGCAGGGCGTCGACATCGGGTCCCGCGAGCAGATCTATCGGCTGATCCGCGAGTTCGCGTCCCGGCCCGGCCGATCGGTGATGTTCACGACGTCCGATCCCGAGGAGGCCGTGGCGCTCGCGGATCGGATCGTGGTGCTCCACGAGGGGCGGATCAGTCAGGTGTTCGGCCCCGACGTCGGTGAGGACACTCTCCTGACCCACGCACAATCCGCGGCCGTCGAGTCATACGAAGGAGTCACAGCATGATGAGCGTCGCCACACTGCCGGCCCCGTCCCGCGGGGGCCCCGGGAACAACAGCCCGGACCCGAGCCCCACCGTCACCCGCGACGTCCTCCTCAAGGCGATCGGCGCGGTGATGCCGGTGGCCGTGGTCCTGCTGATGGTCTACTTCTCCGTCAACACGTCCGCGTTCCTCTCGGTCAACAACCTGCTCACCGTCATCACCCAGAACGCGCCGTTGATCATCATCAGCATGGCCTTCGCGATGCTGCTCATGTCCGGGTACGTCGATCTCTCCGTCGGCTCGACCATGGCGGTCTCCGGAGTGGCGGGCGCCCTGGCTTTCGGGCCGCTCGGGTTCCTCGGTGGTGCCGCCGTGGCGATCGGTGTCGGCGCGCTGGTCGGTGCGGTCAACGGCGGACTCGTCGGATACCTGGCGATCTCACCGATCGTCGTGACCCTGGGAATGCTGGCCGTGGGCCGCGGTGCCGCCATGACCCTGTCACCCGACCCCCTCTACGGGTTCAACGACACCGTCCGCGCCTTCGGCACCGGCAGCGCCCTGGGGATCTCCTACATCGCATGGGTCGCCATCGCGGTGGCGGCGATCTGCATCCTCGTCATGAGCTTCACCGCCCTGGGCAAGCACATCATGGCGATCGGGGTGAACACCCGCGCCGCGTACCTCTCCGGGATCAGGGTGAGGACGACGATCTTCTCGCTCTACGTCGCCGTCGGCGCAGCAGCGGGTGTCGCGGGCCTCGTCCTGGTCTCCCGTCTGGACTCTGCCCCTGCAGGAACGCTGGGGGCCGGATTCGAGGTGACCGTCCTGTCCGCGGTGCTCCTCGGCGGAATCCCCTTCACCGGTGGCCGCGGGAGCCTGTGGCGGGTGCTGTTGGGCGTCTGGTTCATCTCGGTGCTGCGCAATGGCCTCACGCTGATGAACGTCGGCTCGGAAATGGTCAACATCGTGTCCGGGATCGTGCTGATCATCGCCTCCGGCCTCGAAGCACTCCGCATGTACCTACGCCGCAAGCTCTGACCCCACCCATCCCTACCCAGGAAGGAAACCGGTCATGGCCACACTTCAGGCCGCACCTCCGGGACCACTCAAGTCCGACCCGACACTCGCCGATCCCCCGCCGACTATGGCCAGTCCGAACTGGTGGGGAGCGGACTCGATCCGCTTCCGGGCGACCGACGCCTCGGGCCGGTCAGTGTTCGTCAAGAGCCACACCACTCCCGCCCGGAGCTACATCGACATCCCGTCGGCGATCCGGGCCACCCGGGCCGCGGGCGAGGCCGGGCTGGGCCCGGTCCTCCTCGGTGTCGACCCGGACAGCGGGCAACTGGCACTGGAGGATCTCACCGACTCCCACAAGACCGCCACGCTCGCCGATTTCCGGGACCCGGGAAGTCGCGCCGATTACTTCAGGACGCGCAGTCTCTTCCGGGCTGTCGACGACCCCGGGCTCCGTCAGGCCACGGTCTTCGACGACGTCCGGGCTCTCCACGACCGGATCGCACCCATGGGTACCGTGCTCCCGGGCGACATCGGGTGGATGCACGAGCGGATCGTCGAGATCGGCGACCTCGTGTCGGCACTCGGGTTCGACGCCGTCCCCGTCCACGGCGACGCCAACTGTTCGAACGTCGCTCTCGGGTCGGGCGGTCAGCCCACGCTGCTCCTCGACTTCGACTGGGCTGCGCTCGCCGACCCGCTGCAGGACGTCGGTTCGGTCCTCCTCGAGTTCTCGTACTCCGAGTACGACGGCCGGGAGCTCTTCGAGGAGGCATGGGGAGCGTTCGACGACGGCCTCTACGCCCGGGCCCGTCTCTACAGCGTGGCCGAGGCCTACCGTTCGGCCCTCGTCGGCGTCCTGGCCGACAGTCTCGACCCCGGCACCCAGGAGTACTCGAAGTTCTCGGACTGGATGTTCCTGCGCGCCCGAGCCGCTCTGACAGCACGCACGACCGACGACCACATGAGGATGGCGCGATGAGCACGACGACCCTCGGTGCCGCCAGCACACCCGCCGAACACGACGCGGAGAGACACATCCGCCACGTGGCCGAGTGGGAGGGCCGGGACGTCTCCTACGAACCGGTCGTGGGTGGCCTGCAGAACAGCAACTGGCTGGTCCACGTCGGGGACGACGACGTCCGGTACTTCCTCAAGGTTCCCGGCGACGGCACCGACGCCTTCATCGACCGACACGCGGCGAACATCGCCGCGGAGCGGGCCGGGGCCATGGGCATCAGCCCCCGGGTGGCGCATTTCGACAGCGACACCGGGACCGAGATCTCCGAGTTCCTCGACGGCTACCGGGCCTGCACGAACGGTGACATGAAGAGGTGGGACACCACCCGGGACGTGCTGGGGCTCTACGACAAGTTCCACACCATTCCCGCACTTCCGTTGACCAAGACGATGTTCGACCTCGTGGACGAGCATCTCGAACAGGTCCGGAGCCTGGAGGTCCAGCTTCCCGACTTCGCCCGGACACTCGTCAGGGAGTACGCGCGCGCCAGGGCCGCCCTCGAGGCCTCCGGGTTGGACCTCGTGCCCTGCCACAACGATCCGATGCCCGGCAACTTCCTCGTCGCCGAGAGCGGGCCGATGAAGCTCGTCGACTTCGAGTTCGCCTCGAACAATGACCGCGCCTACGATCTCGCGCTCATCCTCGCCGAGTTCTTCTACGACGAGCCGACGTCACTGAGATGCATCGAGGAGGCCTACGGCCACACGGGGTGGAGCACGGTCGCCCGAGTGCAGGTGTGCCGGTTCATCGCGGACCTCAAGTGGGGACTCTGGGGGTGCGTCAATCACCAGCTCAACAGCACGTGGGACTTCGACTACCACAAGTACGGGGTGTTGAAGCTGTTCCGGGCGCGGGGCCAGATGAGCGATCCCCGGTGGTCCCAGTGGCTCGGGGCGCTGTGATGGCATCGAACGGACCGGTCACGGCGGGGGAGGCGCCCGCGGCGCGGGGCGCCCCGGTGGAGGAGGGTGTCCGGGCGACACGTTTCCTCGACCTCCGAGCGTTTCTCGCCGACTTCCACGCGAGCACCGCCTTCGGCGCGACCTCGGGCGGGGGACTCGACCGCCAGGCCGGGACACCCGATCACGGTCGCGTCCGCGACTGGTTCCAGGGGCTCGCCGAGAGGGCCGGGTTCACCGTCCGAACCGACCGCATCGGCAACATCTTCGCTCTGCTCGAGCTGGTGCCGGGAGCGCCATTCGTGCTGGTCGGATCGCACACCGACAGCCAACCCCGCGGGGGTCGGTTCGACGGTCCCTACGGGGTCGTCGCCGCGCTCCACGCCGCGGACGCGGTGAGGCGCGCGGTCGACCGGGGCCAGCTCCACCCCTCGTTCAACCTGGCCGTGGTGGACTGGTTCAACGAGGAGGGGTCGCGGTTCGGGCCGTCGATCATGGGGTCGTCGGTGTTCACCGGGGCGATCGACATCGACACGGCGCTGACGACGACCGACCCGGACGGGGTCAGTGTCGCCGACGCCCTCGAGGCCACCGGCCGCCTGGGCGAGGCCCTCGACCTCGACGTCGCGGCGTACGGCGAGATCCACATCGAGCAGGGCCGCCGGCTCGAGGAGTCCGGGATCGACGTCGGGGTGGTCCGTGGGAACTGGACGGCCCAGAAACTGCGTGCCCGGGTCGTCGGCGAGCAGTCCCACGCCGGCACACTCCTGGCCTATCGCAAGGACGCGTTGCTCCCGGCGGCGAAGATCGTCTGCCTGGTCAACGACCTCGCGAAGGACTACCCCGCCTCGGACTTCCTCTCGTCTGTGGCGCAGTTCGACGTGTCCCCCAACTCCCCGAGCGTCATCGCCAGTCAGGTGGACCTGATCCTCGACCTCCGCGGACGTCATCACTGCCACGTCGCGAGCGCACGAGCGGAGATCACCCGCCGACTCACCGAGCTCTCGGCCGAGCATGCGGCCGACATCGAGATCGACGAGTTCGTGGTCCGCCCACGCAATGAATTCTCGGCGGCCGGCGTGCGGTTGGCGCAGGAGGCGGCCGAGTCCGAGGGGCTCAGCGTGCTGCTCATGGACACCCTCATCGGCCACGACTCGGTCGCGATGAACCAGTGCTATCCCACGGTCATGCTGTTCCTCCCGTCAAAGGACGGCGCATCGCACTGCGAATGGGAGTTCACCAGCGACGACGACATGCTCAAGGGCCTGCGTGCGTTGACCGCGGTCCTCTCCCGGCTCGTCCAGCACGACCTCCGTTGAGCCCACCGAGCAGGTGGCGGACCCACCCGAAGACAGGATCTAGCCGATGTCGCACGAAGTGCTCACGCACGAGAAACCACTGACCGCACGATCATCCGCCGAACTACGACAGGGATTCATGGACGGCGCGATCACACCACTGGACCTCCTCGAGGACACCCTGGAACGGATCGCCGAGGTCAACGGCACTATCAACGGTATCGCCCACCTCAACCGGGAGGAGGCCGAGAAGCAGGCCGCTGCCTCTGGGGAACGCTGGCGGAGGGGCCGGCCGCTGAGTGTGATCGACGGTCTGCCCGTCTCGATCAAGGACAGCATCAACGCGGTCGGCACCCCGTGGCGGCATGGTTCCCGCGGTCATGTCGATGTACCGGTCGCGACCACCGACTCCCCGCCCGCAGCGCGGCTCAAGGAGGGGGGCGCGGTGATCTTCGCCAAGACGACGATGCCCGACTTCGGTATGTCCGCCTCTGGTGTGAGCTCGCTGTACGGGGTCGTCCGCAACCCGTGGAACCTCTCGACCAGCCCCGGGGGCTCCAGCGCAGGGGCCGGGGCCACGCTCGCCGCCGGCATCGGAGTGACCGGGGTCGGCACCGACATCGCGGGGTCGGTGCGGATCCCCGCCAGTCACTGCGGCCTGTTCGCACTGAAGCCGACCCAGGGACGGATCGCCCATCTCGCCCCCAGCACGGTGCGTTCTCCCGGTCCGATGGCCCGCTCGGCGCGCGAGGCCGCGGAGCTCTACACGGTGATCGCCAGGCCCGACCCCCGCGACAACTCAAGCCTTCCCGGGGCGCCCGTCGGGGTCCCTCCCGTCCTGAGCGGTGCCGAGGTCCGTGACCTCCGAGTCGGTCTGCTACTCGACCTCGGTTATGGGGAGACCCTCCATCCGGAGGTCGCGGCGGCCGTGTCGGACGCCGCCGGGAGCCTGCGAGACGCCGGAGCCGAGGTGATCGAGCTGCCGCCGGTGTTCGACGAGGACCCGTACGCGCCGCTCGACAGGGTCTTCCAGGTCCGCGCCCGCACCGAATGGGAGGGGATACCGGAGCACCTGAGGGACGCGGTGCTCCCCGCGATCGCCGACTGGTGTGCTGACGCCGGTTCCCTGGGCGCGACGCAATACGCCCGGGACCTGCACCACGTCCAGTCCAGCGCGTCCCGGGTGTACGACCGTCTCTCCGGTTTCGACATCGTCGTCTCACCCACGCTTCCCGGAGTGGGCTACCGGGCCGAGATGGTCGGTCTCGACGAACACCGCCCACTCGCCCACTGCTCGTGGACCTGTTGGGGCAACCAGACCGGACAACCCTGTGCCACCGTGGCGTTCGGGTCCGCGGACGGCCACCCGATCGGCGTTCAGCTCTGGGGTCGCCGGTTCGACGACGAGCGGGTGCTCGCCCTGGCTCAGTGGCTCGAGTCCCGCCGGCCGATGGAGATGACCTGGCCGACCTTCCCGTTTCCCGACAGACCTCTCGACACCGGCTACTACCGGGGACGTCGATCGGCCGGGGTCTCCGGAGCGACCGCCCCCCGCACTGGCGGGATCGCCTCATGAGCACGAGTCGCGCGGTACGCGCCGTCGTCTTTGACCTCGACGGGACGTTGGTCGACTCCGAGCCGTACTACCACGACGCGTGTCGGAACATAGCCCGGGAGGCCGGTCGACACTGGACCGAGGCCGAGGACACAGCGTCGGTGGGAATGTCCCTCACCGATCAGGCGGCGCTGCTGCAGCAGCTCGGTGTCGGGGTACCGGCGCACACGCTCACCGCCCGCATCGCAGCAGAGGTGACCGCACGACTCAAATCCGATGTGCCATGGCTCCCGGGGGCGCTGGAGTTCATCTCGTCGTTGCGGGCTGCGGACTACCGTGTCGGGCTCGCCACGATGGCCTTCCGCGAGACCGTGGAGAAGCTCCGTGCGGCGCCCGGGGCGCCGGTTTTCGACGCCACCGTGTGCGGCGACGAGGTGGACAACGGCAAACCGGCGCCCGACGTCTACTTGGAGGCCTGCCGACTGTTGAACGTCGATCCCTCCGACACCGTGGGCGTCGAGGACTCACGGCGTGGCCTGACGGCCGCTCGGGCTGCGGGACTCCGGACCATCGGGGTCCGCTGCCAGGAGGAGATCGCTCCGAGCCTTGCGGACGAGAGATGGAATTCCCTCGTCGGCAGGACGGCCGACGACGTCGGTCCACCGCGCAGTCCAGGCCCTCCACCAGCGAGAATCCGTCAGTTGGCGGATAGAGATCGCTGAGTGACCCCGCAACCATCACACACGACATCCCCACTTGAGATGAGGCATCTGCAATGGCAGCACGGTCGACGATCATGGACGCCAACTCGTTCCGTTCGGAACACGCCGATCGGCTCGATATGGCCACGCGCAAGCTGACGGATCGACGCGACGAGCTACTGGGGGGGTCCTATCGACTCTTCTACCGGACCCCGGTCCACCTGGTCCGGGGTGAAGGCCAGTACCTCTGGGATGCGAACGGCACCAAGTATCTGGACATGTACAACAACGTGGCCAGTATCGGACACGCCCACCCCGCGGTGGTGGAGGCCGTCCACACCCAGATGTCGCAACTCAACACGCACACCCGGTACATCCACGAGCGGATCCTCGACTACACCGACAGCTTCCGGAACACTCTCCCGGACTACATGGATCCGATGGCGTACAAGGCGATGTACGTATGCACGGGGTCCGAGGCCAACGACCTCGCCCTGAGGGTCGCCAAGTCGTTCTCCGGCGGCACCGGGTTGATCGCCACCACCGAGGCCTACCACGGCAATTCCGAGCTCTCCTCCGGCGTGTCCCCCGCCCTCGGCGCAGGCCAGCCGGTCGGCAGCGACGTGTGGCTGATCGAGGCCCCGGACTCCTACCGCACGGGGGAGGCCGATATCGGGTCGTGGTTCGCACGTCGTGTCCGCGAGACCATCGCCGACATGGAGGAGGCCGGGGTGACGTTCGCCGGGTTCATCGCGGACTCCATCTTCTCTTCCGACGGGGTCCTCCCGGGCGACTATCTGGCGGAGGCGATCGACGTGGTCCACGATGCCGGCGGGATCTTCATCGCCGACGAGGTCCAACCGGGGTTCGCGCGGACCGGGGACCACTTCTGGGGATTCGCCAATCACGGGGTCACACCGGACATCATCACCACGGGCAAGCCGATGGGCAACGGGATCCCGGTCGCGGGTGTCCTCGGCAGGTCCGACGTGCTCGAGGCGTTCAGCGGGTCGCTGCCGTACTTCAACACGTTCGGTGGGAACCCTGTCTCGATGGCCGCGGCGCAGGCGGTCCTCGACGTCATCGAGAAGGAGGGTCTCCAGGAGCACGCCAGGATCGTCGGCGCCGAGGCTCTCGCCGCATTCCGGCAGGTCGGCGAGAACCACCACCAGGTCGGTGACGTCCGGGGGGCCGGCCTGTTCATCGGTGTCGAACTGGTGACGGACCCCGCCACGCGGGAACCGGACCACGCACTGGCACTCGACATGCTCGAGGAGCTCAAGTACCGCGGGGTCCTGACCTCGGTCGCGGGCCCCTTCGGCAACGTGCTCAAGCTGCGGCCTCCGTTGCCCTTCACCAGCTCGGACATCCCGTGGGCCGCGGACGCCCTCGACGAGTCGCTCCGTGTCCTCACGGCGAGGAGGTGAACCCCTGAACCTCGACCGTTGTCGTCCTGGTGGACTGAGTCACGACCCCGTCACTCGTCGAACGCCTCCCTCAGCGCATCGCACTGCGCTCGGAAGAAGTCCTTGCTGACCCCGGCGCGGGTGACGACCAGGTCGAAACCGTGGAAGGCCCCCGGCACCGGGACGAATTCGCAGCGCACTCCGGCGCGCCCGAGGCGGTCTGCGTAGGCCTTGTCCTCGTCGAAGAACAGATCCACCGTGCCGACGCCGACCCATGCCGGCGCGACACCCACCAATTCGGTGTGGCGGGCCGGACTCGCCGTGGACGGGTCGGCGCCGCCCAGGTAGCTCGTCCAGCCGAACCGATTCGACCGAGCGTCCCACAGTCGGTGTCGTGGGTCCGGGGTGTCGGTGCGGTCGTCCAGCATCGGGTACACGAGCAGTTGCAGTACCGGGTCGACGGGGCCGTCATCTCTCGCCCGGATCGCCAGTGCGGCTGCGAGGCCACCGCCGGCGCTCGCGCCGCCGATGGCTGTCCGGCGGGTGTCGATGCCGGGTTGGGCGGCCAGCCAGACGAGCGCCGCGTGACAGTCGTCGAGCGCCGCCGGGAAGGGGAACTGCGGCGCCAACCGATAGTCGACCGAGACGACGGTCGCACCGGTTCTCCGAGCAAAGGCCCGGCAGAGTGCATCATCCTGCGCCGCAGAACCGACGAGGTATCCACCGCCGTGGATCCACACCAGGCCTGGCGAGGGCGTCGAGGACTCACCGGAGGGGCGGAAGACCCGCACGGTCGCACCCGACTCGAGTTCATGCGTCTCCGTTCCCCGCAGTCCGGGCAGCAGTGTCCCGAGCTTCTGTATCGCCGGCAGTGTCCGCGGTCCCACCAATCGCGGGGGCAGCACCATTGACGCGAGTCGGAGATCGGGGTGGTACTGGCGGCGATCGCGGATGCGGCCGAGAAACGGGATGCGCATGGTCGTCCTCCGGAACGGATGAATCCCCGTGGGGTGGTGGAACTCGAATCGGCTGGATGTCCGGTCAGGGCGAACTGACCAGCCGCGCCGACCCGTCCTCCACGAGCAGCGCCTGGTCGTCGTTGACCAGGGTCAGCGGGTAGCTGTCCCCATAGGTCTCCTCGATCTGCGCGATGAGCTCGGGCGGGTAGGGCGGGAGAGCGCCGTCCGCGTGGGGGATCACCACGGTGTCGACCAGTCCGAGTCCGCTGCGGTCGGCGAGGTCGGGGGCGGCGGAGGGGTCGTCCATGAGGCTGACCGGCTCGATGCCGGGTCCGGCGACGACCGATCCGGCGCTCGAGCCGATGTAGGGCAGCCCCGCCCGCACCCGCTCGACCACGGCCGCATCCGCGCCGTGTCGGCGCAGCGCCGCCAGGAGCACGAAGGTGTTGCCGCCGGCGACGTACAGGGCGTCGAGCCCGTCGAGCAGGGCGGCGAACTCACGCGGGTCGTCGATATCGGCGGCGGTGAGGTCGGTCAGGACGTACCCCAGGTCCGCCAACTGCGCGCGTTCCGCGGCCACGAACCCGGCCCCCGCGTACGGGCTGGCGGCATCGTTCAGATATCCGATGCGCACCACGGGTGCGGGACGGTTCACGTGCTCGGCGAGGAAGTCGGGGACGGCGCCCACGCCGAGGGACAGCAGGAGCAGGTTCATGGCGCCACTCTACGAGCTGATCGCGGGCGCTTCGCGGTGTGTCGCCGACGCCGGGACGACCGGCACGCGCCCAGCGGTGATCACCCAATTTCTCATCCTTTGACGCCTACGTAACAGCGCGGCAACGCACCACCGTTTGACTACTTCCGATCAAGTGATCGATTTGAAGGAGTCCTATGGAACCCGTCCCGCGCCCGGCCCCCGCGGCCTACCGGCGCCACCTGTTCCACTCCCGCGACTCCGTCCCCGACCAGTGCTCGGACGTCGTCTGGATCCAGGGTGACCAGTACTTCTGCGACGCGCGGTTCTCCACCGACGCCGCAGGCGCGACGCACTTCCGCATGGGGTTCGCCGGAGAACTCGAGTGCACGGACCCGGCCACCGGCGAGTTCGAATGGGTCCACGCCATCGCCGCCGGGGAGGCCTTCGGCTCCGCCGACATCGGGCAACTCTTCGACGTGCCGGGGTGGGGCCTGCTGGAGGCGGGCCGGCAACTCGACTACGTCGAACTCTGGCAGCGCTGCGCCGACGAGCCCGGCCCGGTGTGGGAGGCCCGAGGGGTCGACGACCAGGGAACCGAGGCCGTGGTCGTCTGCGTGGGCGACCGCTTCGGCCTCGCGCTCGGCGCCGACTCCGCCGGGAACCGGCCGGCATCGGTGCACATCGGGTCACGGACCGACCGGGGCTGGAGCGCCCGGTACTCGTCGTGGTCGGTCCCCGAGCCTCCCCGGTTCTTCCTCTCCCCCGAGTCGGACGGCCGCTTCGCACTCTCCTGGCAGACCGGCGAGGGCGGCAGCACGTCCACGTTCTTCGACCCGATCCACGACGCCGGACCGATACCCCCAGCCCGACCGTCCCACCCGCCCCGACCAGCCCACCCAGGAGCCGACAATGCCTGACCTCCACCGTCCCACCACCGACTTCGAGTCGATCCCGATCATCGATGTGTCCACGCTCGCCGATCCCGGTGGCCCCTCTCAGGAGTGCGTCGACCGGCTCGGCGAGGCGGCCCGAGGCGTCGGGTTCCTCCTCATCGTCAACCACGGCGTGGCCGACGAGACCTTCGCAGCCATGCACGAGGCCTCGCAACGGTTCTTCGCCCAACCCGACGCCGTCAAGCAGCAGGTGTACATCGGCAACTCCACCAATCACCGCGGGTACGTCCCGGTCGGTGAGGAGGTCTTCGCCGGCGCGACCCCCGACCTCAAGGAGGCCTTCGACCTGTCCATCGATCTGCCGGCGGACCATCCGGAGTACGTGGCCGGCAATCCGCTGCTCGGGCCGAACCAGTGGCCCGATCTGCCGGGGTTCCGTGAGGCGGTGACGACCTACTACGACGAGGTGTTCACCCTCGGGTCGCGGCTCCTCGCGGCGTTCGCCCGGTACCTCGACCTCGATCCCGACACGTTCCTCGGGTCGGTGACCCAGCCGCCCTCGCAGCTGCGTCTCATCCACTACCCGCACAACCCTGACGCCCATGACCGTCCCGGGATCGGAGCGCACACCGACTACGAGGCGTTGACCCTGCTGAGGCCCACCGCTCCCGGGCTGGAGGTGATGAACGGCCGGGGAGAGTGGATCGAGGTCCCGTTCCGCGAGGACGCCATCGTCGTGAACATCGGGGACCTGCTGGAGGTGTGGACCAACGGCGCCTTCGTCGCCACCTCGCACCGGGTCCGGAAGGTCTCGCGGGAACGGTATTCCTACCCGTTGTTCTTCACGGTCGACTACGACACGGTGGTCGCTCCCCTGACGTTCCCCGGGTCCAATGACTCCGTGTACGAGCCGATGCACTCCGGCGAGCACCTGTTCGCCCAGACCGCGCAGAGCTTCGCCTACCTGAGGAGGCGGATCGCGGACGGTGAGGTCGCACTGCCGGAGGGCGCGCGTCCCCTGTACTCGCTCGGTCGCGAGACCGCCCTGGTGGGTGAGACCCGATGATCAGTCTCGCCATCGGCGGCACCGTCGCCCTGCTCGTCGTCCTGGGTCTGCTGTCGTCGAAGAGGGTGCGGGGAGAGAACCGCAACTTCGCCGTCGCCGGCCGCACGCTGACCGTGCCGCTCGTCGCCGTCCTGCTGATGTCCCAGGTGATCGACTCCAACGCGACCGTCGGAGCGGCGGATCTCGCGGGCGGTTTCGGATTCTGGGCCGGAGCCGCGATGCCCCTGGGGATCGCCGTGTCGTTCCTGTTGATGGGGCTCTTCGTGGCCGAGAAGGTCCGGGAGCGCGAGCTGTACTCCCTGCCCGGTTACTTCCGGCAGACGTTCGGCCGCACCGGCGAGATACTGTCGGCCGTCCTGACGGTCTCCAGCTTCGGCATCCTCATGGCGGGCAACCTCGTCGCCCTGGGACACATGATGGACCACTTCGTCGGGGTGCCCTACTGGGCCGCGATCGTGTTCGTCACCGTCGCGATCCTCGCCTACACGATGGTCGGCGGGATGTTCGCGTCCGTGTACACGGGACTGTTCCTCATGGTGGTGATGGGGGTCGGGTTCGTCGGGCTGACGCTGTGGATGTTCCTCGGCCCCGGGTACACCGCTGCCGAGGGGTTGGGCATCTCGGATCTCGAACAGCTGACCGCCCCTGCGGCGGGCGCGGCGATCAACTGGGCGACGCTCTTCGCGCTGGGCTTCGGCAACCTGGTGGCCATCGACGTCTTCCAACGCGTGTCCTCGGCCAGGTCCGCCCGGGGCGCCAGGGCGGCCAGCCTGATCGCCGCCGTCGGGACCGTGGTCCTGTGCGTCCCGCTGGCCGCGGTCGCCGTGGCCGGGGCGGGACTGCTCGGGGACAGCGGCTCCGAGTCGCCGATCCTCTTCCAACTCCTCACCGGGCCGGTACCCACCCCGATCGCGATGCTGGTCATCTCGGCCCTGCTGGCCGCCTCCCTCACCACGGTCAGCGGCATCCTCCTCGCGACCTCGTCCATCGTCGTGGGCACCATCCTCGACACCAGGAATCTGCGGTTGAGCGTGCTCCAGGCCTCCCGGTGGGCGATGGTCCCCGTCGCGGCCATCGGCATCGTCGTCGCACTCCGGGTCAACCACACCGGGATCCTCCTCACGCTGACCTTCGACCTGCTGTGCGCGAGTCTCGTGGTGCCGTTCCTGCTCTCCCTGTGGACCCGCCTGGTCAGCACGAGGGCGCTGGTCATCTCCGCCGCGCTGGGACTGGGCGTGCGGCTCGGGTTCTTCGTCTTCACCCCGACCATCTACGGGGTGGACAACACCCTGCTGTACTTCCCGAACGAGGTGATCACCACCAGCGTCGACGGCTGGACGACGTTCCTCGCCGCAGCCGTGTCCTTCGTGGTCTACGTGGCGGTGGCCGCCACCGACACACGGCCCGACCCCCGGAAGGCCACGGCGACACCCTCCGTCGACGAGCCGGAACCGGACCGGGACGTCGAGGTTCCCGCGAGGGCCTAGCCGTCAGTACACCCAGCGGGCGGCGTCAGTCGACAGACCCCGGGCCCGGGGGATCGAGAGCAGCGAGATTCTCGGTTCCCCGGGCCCGGGTCTCGTCGGTGAGGAGGTCCGGGACCCGCGCCAGCGTCAGTGCGGCATCGGCGACCCGGGCCGGGGTGTCGTCCGGAATCGGTGACCGCGTCCGGCGCCGGTAGGTGATGACGTTCTCCACCAGTCCGACGACCATCGCCACGTCGACGTCAGTGGCGCGTTCCCCCGTCGTGCGCTCGAGCAGCACCCGGTAGGCCTCGTGCAGCGAGTCCCGGACCTCGTGGAACTCGCTGAAATGGTCGCCGTCGAGAGCCGGTTCGAAGTACAGCACACCCAGGTTCTGCGGATCCTCGTGCAGCAGCCGCGCATCGGCGTACGCCAGGGCCCACAACAGCACGTGTCCCGGGGCGTCGCTCTCGAGCAACCGGTCGGCGATCCGGTGGGACGGGATCACGGTGCCGAGCACCAGCCGGAGCAGGATCTCGTCCTTGGAGCTGAACCAGTGGTAGACGCTGGCCTGCTGCAGGCCCGCGCCCTCGGCGATGGCCCGGGTGCTGGTACGGCCGAATCCCTTGGTGACGAACAGTTCGCCCGCGGCGTGCAGGATGTCCTGCTCGCTGCCGAGTCCGGTCGGCGACCCGGGGTTGCGGCGCGGCCGTCCACGAGTCCTCGTCACCCGGCAGAGGCTACCAACGCCCCGTCCGGTCGCAGTCAGCCTGTGACCACCTGCCGACGCCTGGACCCCACCAGACCCGCGGTCACGGGCGCGCCGGTCATCACCAGGACCAGCAGGAACGGCGCCGGGCGAACTCCTCCACCGGGACCGCGGCGAGATGGTGCACCGGCGAGAGCGACCGGGGCCACCCGGGGAAGTCCAGCAGGTCGGCGAAGTCGGCCACAGGAACATCAGCGCGACCACCGCCCAGCCGACCCCCGTCGGCGACCGAGGGCCCGGCGCCCGGTCCGGTCAGAGGATTCCGACCAGCTCTCGGAGGGCGTGCCGGGCACTCGCCCCGTCGATAGGCGCCGGGGTGGCCGTCAGCTGCGCGGCAAGCCCGTCAAGCGCCGCATGGAGTGCCGTCACCCTCGCCTCGAGGGCAGGATCCTCCAGTTCGGGAATCGTCGCGGTCGAGTCGACTACGTCGTGCACATCCATCGTGTCCGCCTCGACGATCGGAACCGCCCTGTCGTTGAGATGCCCGACCACCCGACGACACTGATGTCGGACGCCCGCCCACCCGGCTTCCCGCCACCGGTCCAGTCCGGCCGGGTGCGTCGCGGAGTGGGCGACGGCCGACCAGAGGAACCACTCCACGCGGCGACGCTCGTCCAGCGGCAGCAGTTCTTCGAGCAGCGCACACGCGGCGTCCCGCCCTTCCGCGGCGGTGGTGGCGTCGCCCAGTGCGCGGATCAGGGGCACGAGCCGATGGGCGGCCTCGGCGGTGACATCGGCCATGACCTGTTCCAGCAGTTGTTCCTGGGTGGGAAAGAAGTGCCGCACCGCCCCGACTGACATTCCCGCCTCCGCGGCGACACCGCGGACGGAGGCGGCCGGGATGCCCCCACGAGCGACCAACCGCAACGCCGCCGCCACGACGTCGCGTTGACGCTGACGCCCCTTCGCGCTGCGCCCCATGCGCCCTCCCCCCACGTCGTCGATCCGATGTGCATACCGTAGTCTCCAGAAACCAACACACCCGTATCGGAAAGGTGGAGCGAGTGCACCGCGCTCTCGTCGTCTCCCTGGTGGCCACCCTGACCGCTCTCGCGCCTGTGACCGCCCAGGCCCGACCGGATGGCGGCGCCCTGCACGACCGGATCGAACGCATCGCGCAGGAAGTCGTGGGGCGGTCGACCGCAGGCATGGTCGTGTCCGTCGTGGATGGTTCGACGACCCCGCTTCTCCGGGCCTGGGGCCACGCCGACGCCGAGGGGGAGCGCCCCCTCGGCACGGACTCGCGCCTCCCGGTCGCCTCGGTCTCCAAGGTCGTCACCGCCCTGACCGCCCTCACGCTGCACGAGGAGGGCTCCTTGGATCTCGACGCGCCGATCGAACACTCCAGCGGGGTGGTGCTGCGGGATGAGCGGGCGCCCGCCGACCGCACGCCCCTCACGGGGCGGCATCTCCTGACGCACCACGCGGGACTCGTCGAGTCGACCCTGATGCCGCCGCCTGCCGGGCCCGGCGACCTCGGGAAGCCCCTGGCGCACTGGCTCGAGCGCCAC
>NZ_JAALDW010000106.1:0-4940 GCF_014145055.1 Dietzia sp. DQ11-38-2 | reverse complement strand
TCCTGCCAGACTTCCGACCCGGCCAGTACACCTCCGTCGGAGTGGTGCTGCCCGACGGCGCGCGTCAGTTGCGTCAGTACTCGCTGTCGGCGGCGCCGGGGTCGGGCACGTGGCGGATCGGCGTCCGCCGGGTCGACGCGGTCTCCGGTGGCGCGGGTCCGTGCCCCGCCGGTGAGGTCTCCGGGTGGCTGCACGCCCACGCCAGGGTCGGCACCACGCTCCAGGTCACGCTGCCGTTCGGTGACCTGGTCCTGGACGCCGCGGGAACCGGGTCGGGCCCGGACGCGGCACCGGTCGTCCTGTGCTCGGCCGGGATCGGCATCACCCCGATGCTCGGCATGATCGCTCACCTGTCGGCGACCGACGATCCCCGGCGCGTGCTGATCCTGCACGCGGACCGCTCGCCCGACCAGCACGTTCTGGCCGAGGAGGTCGCCGGCGAGTCCTCACTGCTCGCCGATGCCGAGGTGCACACCTGGTACGAGCACGGCGCGGACGCGGCCTCCGGACCCGGGACGGTCCACCCGGGCCTCATGGACCCGGCCTCCGTCGGACTCCCGGCGGACGCACACGTCTTCCTGTGTGGCTCCACCGGCTTCCTCCAGTCGATGCGCCCGAGGTTCCTCGAGGCCGGGGTGCCCGAACACCGGATTCACGCCGAGCTCTTCGCCCCCAACGACTGGCTGGTCTAGTCCCGCGCGCCGGGCGGCACCCGGGTCACTCCGGCAGCGGTTCCAGCCCGACCCCCTCGAGCGCTCTGCGGCCGCGATCAGAGGTGACCAATTCGCGGAACCGGTCGGCAGCGACCCGCTCAGCTTCGCCGTCCGGGCCGCCCTCCCCACCGGGTACGCGGGCGAGGACGTACCGGGTCATGCCCGCTGACCTCATCAGCTCGCGTTCGCGGCCCTCCACCTCGACGGGCGCCACCCACCCGTTCGAACTCGCCACGTCCGTGCGGTAGACGATTCCCACGTCCATCTCACCGTCCGCGAGCCTGGCGGTGAGAGCGCGGGACCCACCCGATTCCCTCACGGCGTCCACGGGTTGCACCGACCAGGCCGTGAGCACCTTCTCGGTCGCCTTCCCGCACGGGGTGTCCACCGCGCACAGGCCCACCCTCAACTCCGGACGGGCCAGGTCGGCCATCTCTCGGACGTCGCGGGGGTTCCCGGCCGGGACCGCCACGACCACGTGGTTGCGGGCGAAGATCTGCGGCCCCACCGCAGCGCCCTGCTCTACTGCCGACTCCATCGCCTCCTCGCTCGCGGAGGCGAAGACGTTGAGGTCCGTGCGTTCGGACAACCCCCGGGCGATCTCGTCCGACCGCCCGAGTTCGAGATGGACCCGAACACCCGGGTTCTCCGCCTCGAAGATCCGGATGATGTCGACGAACGCCTCGGACAGCGACGGGGCGGCCGCCACCCCGAGCGAGACGACCGCGGTGGCCTCAGGCTCCTCGACCGCACAGGCGACGCCGGAACACATCAGGGCGACGCCCAACGCGAGCCCCGAACGCCGTCCCACCGGTCACCCTCCGGCGAACGGGGGCAGGACGTCGACCACGGAGACCCCGTCGATCGACGCGTGGGGATCGCGGGTGGTCTCCTCGCCGATGAGGAACGACGAGACCGTGACGATGCTGGCGAGCGGCTCACCGTGCCGCTCGCAGACCTCCCGGGCCAGTTCGCCGATGGTGGTCGCCTCCGTGAGGAGGCGCTCGCGCGCGGTGCCGGCCGCGTCCTCGGCCGCCGCGTAGTACCCCACGGTGATCATTCTGGATGTCGTGCTCACGTGGTCGACTCTAACCTCTGTCCCGGACACGCCGGCACCATTTTGTTGACAAATCATCCACCTATGGCGCCCATCGACCTGCGCGGCCGGTGGAACGCCGTCCCGCCGATGCCGTGCCCGGCCTGCTTGCCCCACATCGCCCCGCGCCAGACCCGGGCGATCTCCGCGTCCTGCGCGCCGGAACGCAGGACGCCCAGGACGTCGGTCTCGTCGTCGCTGAACAGACAGGATCTCACTGTGCCCTCCGCGGTCAACCTCGTCCGGTCGCAGGCCGCGCAGAAATTCCGGGTGACGGTGGCGATCACCCCGACGTGTGCCGGAGACCCCGCCACCGAACGTCCGACCACCTGCCACAACTCGGCCGGTGCGGACGGGTCCTCGCGGCCGGCGGGGACGAGGTCGAATCGCGCGCCCAGCACCTCGAGCAGCTCCTGCGCGGTGACCATCTCCACCCGGGACCAGGTGTTGTCGGCGTCGAGCGGCATCTCCTCGATGAACCGCAGCTGCACGCCCTCGGTCAGAGCCCATTCCAGCAGGTCCGGAGCCCCGGGCAGGGTCGCCCGCATCGGCACCGCGTTGACCTTGA
Organism: Dietzia sp. DQ11-38-2; assembly: GCF_014145055.1. Classification (NCBI taxonomy): domain Bacteria; kingdom Bacillati; phylum Actinomycetota; class Actinomycetes; order Mycobacteriales; family Dietziaceae; genus Dietzia; species Dietzia sp. DQ11-38-2. Next base: position 2,563 of record NZ_JAALDW010000106.1, on the reverse strand, counting down.
CCGGGTCGAGTCCCGCCTCGACCGCGGCCCGCACCCCGCGCAGGACCGACGGCAGTCGATCGCGGCGGGTGAGCTCCGCGAACTCCAGGCGGTTGACCGTGTCCAGCGAGATGTTGATCCGGTCGAGCCCGGCGTCGACCAGCGCGCCCACCCGGTGCTCGAGTCCGACACCGTTACTGGTCAGGGCGATCGGCAGGTCCGGGCACGCCGCCCTGGTCCCGGCGATGATCTGCTCGAGGTCCTGGCGCATCAGCGGTTCCCCGCCGGTGAAGCGCACCTCGCGCACCCCGAGTTCGTGGTGCGCGAGCGCGACCAGCCGGACCACCTCGTCGCCCGTCATCCGTGCGGCGTCGGGGATCGGGGGCAACCCCTCCTCCGGCATGCAGTACGTGCACCGCAGCGAGCATTTCTCCGTCAGCGACACGCGCAGGTCTCGCGCGGTGCGACCGAAGGTGTCGATGAGCACCGAGGTGTTCGGGGGGTCCTGCGTTGTCACGCGCACCTCCGATCTGCCGGCCGTCCGGGTCGAGTGTAGGCGCGCGCCCGCATCACCGGCGGGCGGCTACCTCTCCGGCACCTCCACCTCCGGGTTCGGCCCGAGGAGGGTGAGCTCGTGGATCTCGTCGCGCTCGGCCTGCGCTCTCAACTGCGGGGCGATCACCCGGGCGAGGTGGTAGCCCAGCACCACCACGAGGGTGCCGAGCGCGATCCCGCCGAGCTGGAAGTCGTCCGTCACGACCAGGGTCGTGTCGCCGACGGCGATCACCACGCCCGCCGCGACCGGGACCAGGTTGAGCGGGTTGCCGAAGTCGACCCGGTTCTCCTTCCAGATCTTGGCACCGAGCAGGCCGATCATGCCGTACAGGACCACCGTGATCCCGCCCAGCACCCCGCCGGGCGTCGCCGAGATCACCGCACCCAGCTTCGGCGAACACCCCAGGAGGATGGCGGTCAGGGCGGCCACCACGTATGCGGCGGTGGAGTAGACCTTGGTCGCGGCCATCACCCCGATGTTCTCGGCATACGTCGTCGTCGCCGATCCACCGAACGAGGTGGCCAGGACGGTGCCCGCACCGTCGGCGGCCAGGGCCCGGCCCATCAGGCCGTCGGTCTCGGTGCGCGTGATCTCGCCGATCGCCTTGACGTGACCGGCGTTCTCGGCGATCAGGGCGATGATCCCGGGGACGATGAGCAGCACGAACGCGAGCGAGAAGTCCGGGGCGTGGATTCCCACCACGCCCGCGGCCTCGTCGGTCATGGGCGGCAGCCCGAGCCACGGCGCGTCCCACACTCCCGACCAGTCCACCCGCAGGTGCTCCGTCACCTCACCGGCGGTGGCGTTGAACGAGGTGATGGGCCCCGTCACCAGGTCGAGGATCCACGACAGGACGTAGCCGAAGATCAGCGCGAGGAAGATCGCGATCCGGCCGGCGAAGCCCTTCAGTCCCACGGTCATGAGGATCAGGGCGATCATCACCGTCAGTGCCACCCACTGGTCCTGCGGCCAGTAGGTCTCGGCCACGACGGGCGCCAGATTGAAGCCCAGCAGCATCACCACGGCCCCGGTGACGACCGGCGGGAGGATCGCGGTGACCACGCGCCCGCCCACCACGTGCACGATGATGCCGACGACGGCGAGCGTCGCACCCGCCACCAGCATCGCGCCGGTGACCTCCGCGCTCGTGCCACCCTGCGCGCGGATCGCCGCGACCGCCCCGACGAACGCGACCGAGGTGCCCAGGTAGCTGGGGACCTGCCCCTTGACGATCGCCAGGAACAGCAGCGTACAGACGCCGGAGAAGAGGATGGCGAGCTGTGGGTTGAGCCCCATGATGATGGGGAAGACGAACGTCGCGCCGAACATCGACACCACGTGCTGGGCGCCGATGCCGATGGTCCGGGGCCAGCTCAACCGTTCCATGGGGGCCACGACCTCGCCGGGCCTGATGCTCTTGCCGTCACCGTGGACGGTCCACAGCGTCGTTCTCCCCGGCCTTCTCGCCACCGTCGCCCCTTAGCTTCGCCGCCTGCGCCCCGCGCGCGGACCGTAGGCACAGTACAACGCGATTACCGTGGGGGCATGGCCTCCCACCCCGACCGCCCGACCCGCCCCGAGTCCCGCCCGTCCCCCGACGGGTACCGAGAGCTCCTGCGCACGCATCTCGCGTCGGTGCTGCAGCGGGCCTCCCAGAGCACCCGGTTGCCCCTCGTGGCGTGCGCGGACTCGGTGCTCGCCCGGGACCTGCTCGCGTCGACCGACCTCCCCCTGTTCGTGAACTCGCAGATGGACGGCTACGCGGTGCGCTCGTCGGATGTCGCCGGGGCCGGTCCGGACTCGCCGGTGCGGCTCCGGGTGGTGGGGTCGATCCACGCCGGCCAGGGGCCGGGACCGGAGATCCACGACGACGAGGCCTGCGCGGTGATGACCGGAGCCCCCCTGCCCGGTGGAGCGGACTGCGTCGTCCCCGTCGAGGACACGTCCGTCGACCCGGCCGCCTTCGAGGCGGGCCGGCCCGAGACCGTCCTGGTCCATGCTCCGCGGGTCGCCGGGGAGTTCGTGCGG
>NZ_JAALDW010000105.1:5132-7381 GCF_014145055.1 Dietzia sp. DQ11-38-2 | reverse complement strand
CCCGTGGTGGGCGGCTCGCTGGCCGGAGCCGTCGACACGGGCTCGGCGACGGACGCCGTGGAGGGCTCGCTGGGCGAGGAGCGGCTCGGTTCGATCACCGGGTCCTCGGTGTCGCCCGAGGGTTCGCCGGAGATCGCGCCGGCGAACTGAGCCGGATCAGCGCTGCCCGCGCCCGAAGGAGTGCGGCTCGACCGGTCGCTGCGCGCTGGGGAGCCCGGCCACAACGAGTCGGTAGGACTCCGTGACCAATTCCTCGACCACGTCGTGGCCGAGGCTCCCCCCGGGGTGCAGTGAGATCCAGTGCCTCTTGTCCATGTGGTAGCCGGGGGTGATGTCCGGGTGCGCGTCACGGAGGGCGAGGCCGTCCGAGGGTGATGCCTTGATCACCACGAGGGGCTCGTCGTCGACCACGGTGTGGATCATGAACACCTTGCCGCGGACCTTGTAGACGTCGACGTCCGGCCCGAACGGGAACTCCAGGGTGGTCGCCGGTAGCTCGCGCGCTCGCAGCGCCGCACACTTCTGGAGTTCCCGCCCGTTCATCCCAGTGACGCTACGACACGCTGCGGGCTCCGTCATCGATAAGAGCGTTCCGCACGCCCCCTTCTCGGCCGACGTGTCCGGAACGCTCGTCGCGACTCGTGCGCTCGCCGCGACCCGCGGGGTCGGTCGGGGTCGATGCGAGGGGGTTGGCGAGGGGGTTGGCGAGGGTGCCCGCGAACTGGAGCGAGCCCGCCTGATCGGTCAGATCCACCATCTGCCGGGTGTCGCGCAACTGCAGCCGGTTGAGGCACGAGTGCTTGAACCGCGGCGCGAAGAGCGCCTGCCAGGTCGCCTCGTTCCGCCCGTCGCGGTCCAGCGCCGACAGGCAACGGCGGGTCTCGTCCCAGAACTCCCATGCCGGTAGGACACCGGCCTCGTCGCAGATCGCGGCGAGGTGACGCAGTACCCCGTCCATCACGTCGGTGTGGATGCTCAGCGCGGCCGTCTCGGCATCCACGACGTGCCGGATCCGCTCGATCCCCGCGGGCAGCGGACGGTCGGTCACCACCGCCACCTCCTCGCCGATGTCCTTGAACAGCACCCGGCGCGGCAGGTGGTCCGGTCCGATCACCACGATCACGTTCTCCCCGTGCGGCATGAACACCACCCCGTGCGCGAGCAGGCATCGGGCCACCGGCAGGACGTAGGCGTCGAGCAGCGCGCGGAGCCACGTGCGGGCGTTCGACCCCGACCGTTCCAGGTGTTCGACGACGAGGGGTCGGCCGTGCAGGTCGACGTGCAGGAGTGAGGCCAGCGTGAAGGCCCGCTCGCCCGGTGACAGTCGCGGCATCGGGCTCTCGCGCCACAGGGCGGCGATCATCTTGGTGTGCGGCCCCTCCTCTGACACGCCCGCGTCGGCGGCGCGATGGTAGGCGTCACCGGTGTACCCCACCGCGGCGGTCTCCCGGAGGATCCCGAAGTCGAGCGCGCGGAGTACGGGATCCCCGGCCACCAGTCCGGCGACCCACTCGTTCACCGCCGGGGTGTCACGCATGTACCGCGGAGACAGTCCGCGGGTGAAACCCATGTTCTGCACCGCCAGTGCCGTCTTGACGTATCCGCGCTCGGGCCTGCTCGTATCGAAGAAGGTGCGCACGGACTGCTGCGGGCGGTACTCACTGTGGGACTCACCCAGGTGGACGAGGTCGCGACGCGCCAGGTCGGGGCCGAACGCCACGGAGATCTTGTGCTCCCACTGCCACGGGTGGACGGGGAGGAGGCGGTACCCGTCCGGGTCGAGGCCCAGTTCACGGAGGCGGTCGTCGCACCCGTCCAGGGCGTCACGGCCGAACTCGCGGAGATAGTGCTCGCGCTCCTCGAGGCCTGTCACCGTGGCGAGGTGACTGCGGTCGCGGCGCGCGGCCAGCCAGACCAGGCGCACCGTCCCGGGGGCCTCCGGCGCGTAGCGGTGCCGGTCGGACAGGCCGAGGCCGATGCGTCCGTTGTTCGCCACGAAGCCGGGGTGCCCCTCGGTCATCGCGGCCTCGACCTCCTGCAGGTCCGCCGTGGCGAGTTCCTGGACCGGTCGGTCGCGGTGGTGCAGGCAGAACGCGGCGGAGCCGAGGGTGGCCGCGATCTCCTCCAGATAGATCCCCACCAGCGCCCCGGGGATCCCGAGCACGGGAGCGAACGCGGTGACGAGGGCCTGGGCGTCGGGCTCGGCCGGCTCACCCCCGACCTCGCGCCGCAGCGACCCCTCGTCCACC
>NZ_JAALDW010000105.1:0-5112 GCF_014145055.1 Dietzia sp. DQ11-38-2 | reverse complement strand
GCTCGAGTGGCAGGACCCGCGCGCGGAAAGTCCAGGTCTCGGACCCCGCGCGCACCTCGTACACCCCGGGCACCGCCGTGGCCTGCGGGGTGAGTAGCCGCTCGTGGGAGAACTCGGCCAGCGCCTTGGCGCACAGGTGACGGTGCGCCCGGCGCATCGCGTGGCCGGAGAGATGCGCGTGAGGTGCGGCGCCGGGTGATCGAGTGGACGACGGTACGGGCCGCGTGGTCCGGCCGATCTCCGAGTCGCGGAAGTCGTCGAGCTCGCAGAAGGAGAGCAGAGCGGTCTTGTCCGGCAGGCGGAGCGGCCCGTCCTCCCGGAATCCCGCGCGGGCGTTGAGCCGGTGGACGGCGGTGTTGTCGATGTCCGGTTCCACCACGATGCGCCGGGCACCCAGCGGCCCGAAGGCGGTCTCGCAGATGGCGCCGATCACGGCGGCGGTGGTGCCCGGAACGGGGGTCCGCGACGGTGCGACCAGCAGGTGCATGCCCAGGTCCCCGGGTTGATGGGGGTACTTTCCGTCGAGCTCGACCGCGGCCGGGTCGTAGAACACTGCCAGCCCCGCCCGCAGCCCGTCGATACGCACCATTCGGACCTGTCGGTGCCGGCTCGACTGCCAGTCGTGGAAGAACTCCGAGATCTGTCCGGGTGTCATGTGTCGCATGCCCCAGTAGGCCGATCCGGGATGGGAGAGCCACGCGTGGAGTGTCCCGGTGGTGTCGGGGTCCGTGGGCAGGCTCGCGAGCGAGACGAGTCCGGCGGGCGTACTGACGGTGTGGGTCATCGGGTCTCCTGGGCCTGCTGGTCGGCGGGGGTGCGTCGTCCGGCGGGCGCGTCGGTCCGCGCCCGGTCGGCATCGCGGGCCCCTGGGATCTCGTCGGCCGGGGGGCCGAACCGCTGGAACGCGATACGTGACTCGACGGGGTATACCTCGCGACCGGTCACGGACCGCAGGATGATGCTGTTGCGCATCGCCCCCATCCCGAGGTCCGGCGCGCTCAGGCCGTGGGTGTGCTCCTCCGCGTTCTGCACGTGGATCCGCCGGTGAGCGAGGTCGATGGTGTGGTCCCGTGCCACCCGGTATCGGCGGGGCCGACCCTCGCGGCTCTGTTCGGGACCGGGGTCCTCCCAGTCGATCTCCGAGGCGATCCCGTCGAGGAACCGCGGGGTGGTGGGTGAGTACCCCGTGGCCATCACCAGCCCCTGGGTCTGGTGCGTCCAGGTCCGCGCGGTGTCTGTGCAGCGCAGGTCCAGTCGGATGTGCGAGCCGACGGGGGTGGCGCCCTCCAGGGCGGTCGCCGCCACCAACAAGCCGGTGTCCAGCCCGTGGGCGGACCGGCGGTAGAGCAGGTCGTGGATCTGGTTGATCAATTCGGCGTCGATGCCCTTGTAGAGCGAGCGCTGGTCGCGCAGCATGCGGTCACGCGTCCCGGCGTCGAGTCCGTGGAAGTGGTCGATGTACTCCGGGGACGTCATCTCCAGTGTGAGCTTGGTGTATTCCATGGGGAAGAACCGCGGGGAGCGGGTGATCCAGTCCACGCGGGGCCCGGAGTCCCCCGGCGTGGCCAGCAGGTCCTGGTAGATCTCGGCGGCCGACTGGCCGCTGCCCACGACGGTCACCGAGTCGAGCTCGAACAGCTCCTCGCGCCGGTGCAGGTAGTCGGCGGCGTGCAGCGCGACACGTCGGCCCGAGTGAGCGGAGGCGCCGTCGAGCGAGTCCGTGTCGACAGGCGACCACGGGCTGGTGCCGATCCCCAGTGCGAGGTGCCGGGCGCGGTAGGTCTCCGTGCCGTCGGAGGTGATCGCGGTGACCCGGTAGACGGGTCCGTCCTCGTCGTCGGTCCCTCCGTCCGGTCCGCCCCCGGCGCCCTGTGACTTCTCGCGCCGGACGTCGACCACCTGCCGTCCCCACCGAAGTCCACCCACCCGTTCGGAGGCCCAGCGACAGTACGCGTCGTACTCCGCGCGCAGGGGCTGGAAGTTCTCGCGGATGTAGAACGGATACAACCGGCCCACCTGTTTGAGATAGGACAGGAACGAGTACGGCGAGGTGGGGTCGGCCAGCGTGACCAGATCGGCCAGGAACGGCACCTGGATGGTCGCGTCGTCGAACATGAGTCCGTGGTGCCACGCGAAGCCCTCGCGGGAGTCGAGGAAGACGGCGTCGATCTCCAGCGGTTCGGCCAGGCACGCCAGCCCGAGGTTGAACGGACCGATGCCCACGCCCAGCAGGTCGTGGATCCCCCCGCTCATGACAGCACCCCCGCGGTGGTGGCCTGGCGCATCCCGTCGGCCAGGTACCGGGCGGCCTCGCGGACGTCGGCGAGTACGGCCGCCACGTCCTGGTCGGACAGCTCCGGGTCCAGGATCGTGAGTTTGAGGCACGGTCGGCCGTCCACCACCGTCGCCGCGACCACCGACCGTCCCTCGGCGAACAGCGCGTCCCTGACGGGGCGGACCAGGGCGTCGGACTCGTCGGGGTCACACCCCTCGGGCCGGGGGCGGAACAGGACGGTCGACAGTGCCGGCCTGCGAACCAGCTCGAGGTCGGGCTCGGAGTCGATGGTCCGACCGATCCGCCGGGCCACGTCGATCGCGTCGTCGAGCATGCGGCCGATCCCGTCGGCGCCGAGAACGCGCAGCGTCATCCAGAGCTTCAAGGCGTCGAAGCGGCGGGTGGTCTGCAGGGACTTGTCCACGGCGTGATCGTCACCGTCCGCGGGGTTGAGGTAGTCGGCGCTGACGGTGGAGTGGCGGAAGCCCGAGCCGTCCCTCAGGAGAAGAGCTGATGCGGCCACCGGCAGGAAGAAGGTCTTGTGGAAGTCGACGGTCACCGAGTCGGCCAGCCCGATCCCGTCGAGCAGATCGCGGCGGGTGGGGGAGACCAGCAATCCGCCGCCGTAGGCGGCGTCCACGTGCAACCAGACGGCGCGACGGCGACAGACCAGTCCGACCTCCCGCAACGGGTCGATCGCGCCGTGGTCGGTGGTACCGGCCAGGGCGACGACGGCCGCGACCTCGTCACCGGCGTCCGCCACGGACGCCAGGGCGCGGTCGAGGGTAGCCGGGTCCATGCGGTCGCCGTGCCCGGGGAGGACGATCACCGCGTCCGGTGCCAGACCGAGCAGACGTGCGGCCTTGACCACGCTGAGATGTGCGTGCTCGCCGGTGACGATCCGCAGACGGGACAGACGCACACAACGGTCCGCGGGCGTGGTCCCCCCGGGGCCGGGGCGGGAGAGTCGATCCTCGCGTGCGGTGAACAACCCCTGGAGGTTGGACTGCGATCCGCCGGTGGTGAAGACGCCGTCCGGCGTGACCCGGTCCGGCCGGTCGAACTCGATCAGCTCGGCGACCCAGTCGACGAGTCTCTGTTCGATCAGGCATGCCGAGGTGCCCTGGTCCCACGTCTCCACGGCGGTGTTGACGGAGGTGGCGAGCGTCTCGGCGGCCAGCGCGGGGATCGTGACCGGACAGTTGAGGTGCGAGAGGTAGCGGGGGTGGTGGTACCCCACGGCGTGGTCGAGGTAGAGCGCACGCACCTCCACCATCGCCTTGTCGAGCGTCCCCAGCGGGGTCGACAGATCCACCGCCGCGGTCTGTGACGCGAGATGCGCGGGAGATGCGGACGAGCGCGGGGTGGTACGACCGTCGAGGTATCGACCGACCTCGGCGGTCGCCGCGGCCAGGGCGGCGGCGTGGTCCTTCCGGCTCCGGTGGCTCAACAGGTGTTCGTTCACGGGTGCTCCGAACTGATCGGGGACGTAGGTACCGGCGAACGTTATGAGGGTAGGCTAGCCTTATCAACACCGGAGTGATATGAATCACGTTGTGTAGCAGGCGAAGTGGGAATGTGGGAGTGCGGTCTTGCGTTTCGGCGCATCGTCACTCTACTGTTGCCCCGATAAGGTAAGCCAAGCCTAAGCGGCTTTTATCCATCGGAGACCCCATGAGTGCACTCACCGTCCGATCCCGTGTCCGGGCGGTCGACGCCCCCGATCGCGCACGGGCCGTGCTGCTCCTGGCCGCGCTCCTCGCGACGCTGGCGGTGTTGGCCGGGTGCTCGACGGGTTCAGTGGGTGGATCGCAGGACTCGGCCACGGCGACCGATGTCGAGCGTGACGGGGAGTTCCCCCGCACCATCACCCACGCATACGGGCAGACGGAGATCACCGAACCGCCCCAGCGGGTGGCCACGATCTCCTGGGTCAACGCGGATGTCTCGCTGGCGCTGGGGGTGGTTCCGGTGGGCATGCCGCGGAACTCGTTCGGCGGCAACGCCGGTGGATCCACCGACTGGTTCGACGCCGAACTTGAGTCGGTGGGGGGCGAGATGCCGGAGTTGTACTCGGAGACGGACGGCATCAACACCGAGGCCATCGCCGCCCTCCAGCCCGACATCATCCTGGGTGTCTACTCCGGGATGACCGCCGAGGAGTACGAGACCCTGTCCAAGATCGCCCCCACCATCGCGATGCCGGAGGGCGACGTGGCCTTCGGCACCCCGTGGCAGGAGTCCACGCGCCTCATCGGCGAGGCGCTCGGCCGCTCGGAACGCGCCGAGGAGTTGATCGACGAGGTCGAGGGCCGGATCGCCCAGGTCGCTGACGACCATTCGGGTCTCCGGGGGACCACCTTCATCTACGGGACGGTCGACCCCGGCGCGGCGGAGAAGATCTATGCCTTCACCGACGTGGACAACCGGCCGCGTTTCCTCGAGCAGCTGGGCATGGTCCAGGCTCCCGTGATCTCCGAGGCCTCGACCGGGGCCCCCGACCAGTTCGCCGTGACATGGTCGCCTGAACGGGCAGACGAACTGGTCTCGGACATCCTCGTCACCTACGCCGCCTCGCCCGACGTCCGCGCCGCCATCGAGGCGGACCCGTTGCTGGGCCGCATCCCCGCGGTCGAGGCGGGTCGGATGGTGGTCCAGACGGACGAGCAGCAGGTGTTGTCCATCTCGGCCGCGTCGCCGCTCAGCCTGCCCTGGGCGCTCGACAACGTGGTGCCGGAGATCATCACCGCCGCGGAGCAGAACTGACAGATGCAGGTGACCGCGACGCGCCGTGACGGCCCCGCCACCGCGGGGCCGTCCGACGCCCCCGCGAGCCC
>NZ_JAALDW010000104.1:0-2597 GCF_014145055.1 Dietzia sp. DQ11-38-2 | reverse complement strand
CGTTGGCGCCGGGACGCGTGTCCGGGAAGCCCGCGAGGATGCGGGCGGTCTCTCGGAAGGTGCACAGCGGGGCGCCGCGGGTGGGGGTCACCGGCCGCCCGGCCCGCAGGTCGTCGACCACCCGGCGGGCCGAGTCGGGGGTCTGGTCGTCGAAGAACTCCCAGTTGATCATCACCACCGGCGCGTAGTCGCAGGCGGCGTTGCACTCGATGTGCTCCAGGGTGATCCGGCCGTCGTCGGTGGTGCCGGGGCCCTTGAGGCCCAGGTGGTCGGCGAGGGAGGCGAGGATCTCGTCGCCGCCCATCACCGCGCAGAGCGTGTTGGTGCACACGCCCACCAGGTAGTCGCCCGTCGGCGTGCGGCGGTACATCGAGTAGAAGGTCGCCACCGCCATCACCTCGGCCGCCGTGAGGTCCAGCACCCGTGCGCAGAACTCGACGCCGGCCGGCGTGATGTGCCCGTCCTCGGCCTGGACGAGGTGGAGCAGCGGGAGCAGCGCAGACCTGGCCTGCGGGTAGCGGGCGACGATCGCGGCGGCGTCATCGGCCAACCGCGCGCGGACGTCGTCCGGGTAGCTCCGTCGTGCGCCCGGGTGGACGATCGCCCCGGGTTCATCGGGCTTCTGGCCGAACTGCAGGAAGACCGGTTCGCCGCTCATCGGTCCACACCCCCCATCACCGGGTCGATGCTGGCGACGGCGGCGATCACGTCGGCGAGCATCCCGCCCTCGCACATGGCGGCCACCGCCTGCAGGTTGGTGAACGACGGGTCCCGGTAGTGGACGCGGTAGGGGCGGGTGCCGCCGTCCGAGACCATGTGCACGCCCAGCTCTCCGCGGGGCGACTCGACCGGCACGTACACCTGTCCCGGGGGCACCGCAAACCCTTCGGTGACCAGCTTGAAGTGATGGATGAGTGCCTCCATCGAGCTGTCCATGATGTGGCGGACGTGGTCGGGGGAGTTTCCCAGGCCGTCGGGACCGACCTTGAGCTGGGCGGGCCACGCGATCTTGGGGTCGTCCACCATCACGGGGCCGGGCTCGAGCCGGTCCAGACACTGTTCGATGATCCTCAGGGACTGCTTCATCTCGTCCACGCGGATGACGAATCGGTCGTAGCAGTCGCTGTGCGAGCCCGTCACCACGTCGAACTCGTAGGTCTCGTACCCGCAGTACGGATCGGTCCGGCGCACGTCGTGGGGCAGCCCGCTCGCGCGCAGCACCGGCCCGGTCACGCCCAGGGCGATGCACCCGGTGAGGTCCAGGTACCCGATGCCCTCGAGACGCATCTTCCAGATCGGGTTCTGGCGCAGGAGGAGCTCCATCTCGCGCAGGCGACCGGGCATCACGTCCAGCAGCTCCCGGATCGTGGGCACCGCCTCGTCGGGCAGGTCCTGGACCACCCCGCCGGGCCGGACGTAGGCGTGGTTCATCCGCAGACCGGTGATGATTTCGAAGACGTCCAGGACCATCTCCCGCTCGCGGAACCCGAACAGCATGGGGGTGCTGGCACCGAGCTCCAGGGCGCCGGTGGCGAGGGCGACCATGTGCGACGAGATCCGGTTGAGTTCCATGAGCATCACCCGGATGACCGACGCCCGTTCCGGCACCTGGTCGGTGATCCCGAGCAGCCGCTCCACCCCGAGGCAGTAGGCGACCTCGTTGAAGAACGGCGAGAGGTAGTCCATCCGGGTGACGAAGGTGACGCCCTGGGTCCAGTAGCGGTACTCGAGGTTCTTCTCGATCCCGGTGTGCAGGTACCCGATCCCGCAGCTCGCACGGGTGACGGTCTCTCCCTCGATCTCGAGGATGAGCCGCAGCACCCCGTGCGTCGACGGGTGCTGGGGGCCCATGTTGACGACGATGCGATCGTCGTCGGCACTGCGTGCGGCGTCGCTGATCGCCTCCCAGTCCTGTCCGGTCGCGGTGAGGACGGTGTCCGAGTCGGTTCTGTCGGCCATCAGCTGTATGCCCTCCGCTGGTCCGGGGGCGGGATGGTCGCGCCCTTGTACTGCACGGGGATCCCACCGAGCGGGTAGTCCTTGCGTTGCGGGTGGCCCTCCCAGTCGTCCGGCATCTGGATGCGGGTGAGCGACGGGTGCCCGTCGAAGTGGATGCCGAAGAAGTCGTAGGTCTCGCGCTCGTGCCAGTCGGTGGTCGGGTAGATCCTGGTCAGGGACGGGATGTGGGGGTCGGAATCGGGGGCCGAGACCTCCAACAGCAGCCGGCGGTTGTGGGTGATCGACTGCAGGGGGTAGACCACGTGCAGTTCGTGTCCCACGGCGCCGGGGTAGTGGACCCCGCTCACCCCGAGCGACATCTCGAAGCGGAGCGCGGGGTCGTCCCGGAGGGTCAGCGCGACCGCCGGCAGGTGTCGGCGCCGGACGTGGAGGGCCAGCTGCCCCCTGTGGACGACGACGTTCTCCACCGCGTCGTCGAAGGTCGGTCCGCCCCGCGATGCCAGGGCGGCGGTGAGAGCGGCGACCACCCCGCCGTCGTCGCCCTTGTCGTCGTCGGGCGCGCCTTCGTCCCGTGCACCGTGTTCCCCCTCGCCCGGGGCCCGGGTACCCCCCGGCATGTCGACGGGGCGCACGAGGCC
>NZ_JAALDW010000103.1:0-4450 GCF_014145055.1 Dietzia sp. DQ11-38-2 | reverse complement strand
CCAACGGCGTGGCGGACGGCGAGGTGCCGGACTTGGCGGCTTCCGCCGGTTCGGCCCGCTCACGGTGGCCACCCGACGCCTTCTCGCCGCCATCGGACCCCGTGGACTTCTCGGCCTTCGCCGCCGCCTTGTCCGCGGCCTTCTTCTCGGTCTCCGGGGTGTCGCCCGCCGCGTCGTCCTGCTCGGCGGCACCGGCCGCATCGGTGGCGTCACCTTCCGCCTGAGCGGGGGCGTCGTCCGGCCGGGCGGACTCCGCGGCGTCGGAGGTGCCCTCGTCCTCGGGTTGGTCGTCCTGGTCGGAGGCGTCTGCGTCTCCGATGACGGCGAGGACCGCGCCGACCTCGACGGTGTCGTCCTCGTCGGCGACGATCTTGGACAGGGTGCCCGCGGCGGGCGACGGGATCTCGGTGTCGACCTTGTCGGTGGAGACCTCGAGCAGGGGCTCGTCGACCTCGACGGTGTCGCCGACGGCCTTGAGCCAGTTGGTGATGGTGCCCTCGGTGACGGATTCGCCGAGTTCGGGCATGGTGACCTCGGTGCCCTTGCCGCCGGAGCCCTTCGAGCCGGAGCCCTTGGTGGCGGAGGACGAGCTGGGCGCGGGCTCGTCTGCCTCGTCGCTGTCCTGATCGGCGGTGTCGGAGGCCTCGTCGGCGGAGTCGTCAGCGTCGGAGGCGTCGTCATCCGAATCGTCGTCGGATCCACCGGAACCGTCGTCGATGACCGCGAGCTCTCCGCCGATCTCGATGGTCTCGTCCTCGTCGGCGACGATCTTGGACAGGGTGCCCGCGGCGGGCGACGGGATCTCGGTGTCGACCTTGTCGGTGGAGACCTCGAGCAACGGTTCGTCGACCTCGACCGTGTCCCCCTCCTTCTTGAGCCAGCGGGTGACGGTGCCCTCGCTCACGGATTCACCGAGAGCCGGCATCTGTACGGAGAAGGCCATGGTGTCGTGACTCCTCAAGAGTTGTGGGCGCTGCCCGCCGGCGCGATCCGCGCCCGCGTGAGCGGCGACATGGTGGTGAGCTGTCAGTTCTGCGACGACCCGGGACCGGACCGCTGTGGCGGTCCGCCCGGACGATCGCCCACCATTGTGCCCTGTACCACCTGCCGGTGTCGTCGGACGCCCCGATCCCGGCGCCAGCGGCCGCCTGAACCGGCCGGCGGCCACGCCATCACCGGTGCTGGCGCTCGGTACGATCGAATGTCACAGACGGCCCCACCCCGGACGGGGGGCCGACGGGAGGAGTCCGACGGTGGCGATCCGCGATCTATTCCGGCGGCGGCGGTCACGGATCCCGGCGGATCCCGCTGACCTCGCCCACTTCCGGTCGTGGTGTGAGACCAGGGTGGGGATCGAGGCGTACCTCGAGCCCGAGACGCTCGTGTCGGTGCCGGGGCTGCTCCTGGTCGCCTTCGACGGCGAGTGGACGCGCCGCCCGGTGGGGGATGTCGCCACCGCGCGCAAGCTCGCCGACGAGCTGGGGATCCCCCTGTACGACGCGATGGAGACCGGGTACCCGGATCGGATGCGGCTCTTCGAGGAGGTCCGCATCTCGCGCGAGCGCAAGGAGAGGGCCCGCCGGCTCCGCGAGCAGATGCGCGGGAATGACCACTAGCAGTGCCGGGCGGTCCGACCGCACATCCGTAGCGCCAAGGCGAGGGACTCCCGCCGGACTAGATGACCACCGTGGTGCCGAGAGGTGCCGATCGAACGATGCCCACTCCGCCGGGGCCGTATCCCACGGAGTCCCGTGGGCGACGGTGTTCGTGTGGTGAGCACCGCTGAGTCTGGCGTCCATCCGACGACGATCGCCCCCGACCGCTCCCATCACTGAGTCGTGACTCTCGAAGGGGCGCACCATCGCCGCCGACGGCCCCCGAGAGTTCGAGATCACCGCGTAACTCATCCTTGATGCTTTTGAAACCTAAGAAGATGCACCGGAAATGCTGCCGTAACAGCAAGGCGACAGTGTGTCTCTGGTCGCTCGAACCACTTGTGGATCACTCCCACAGCGACCGGGTTTCCCTTCCCACTCAGAGAAATGAGCGCACATGCTCCAGATGACAACCCGCCGCAGGGCACGAGCGTTCGTGGCCGCTCTGTCCTGCGCCGGACTCCTGGCCACAGGGCTGCCCAGCACAGCGGCGGGCTCTCCGCTTGACAGCCTCGCCGCCGGCAGTCTCGGATCGAGTACGGGCACGACAGCGCCGGGCGCACCCGAGACTCCGGTCGAGCCCGATCCGGTCGAGCCCGATCCGACTGAGCCGATTGATGACGGGGATCCCACCCTGCCCACCGTGACGGTCGTGGCGACCGGCGGCACCCTCGCCGGCCGGGCGACCACGCAGGACTCGTACTCGAACTACCGCGCCGGAACGTATCCGATGGCCGAGCTCATCCCCGAAATCGCCCCGGCCATCGACCAGATGGCCAACGTGGACATCGTGCAGTTCGGCAACGCCGGTTCAGGCGGTTACACCATCGCGCAGTATCGCGAGCTGACCCTGGCGGTCGAACGAGCACTCGCGAGCTCGGACGCCGTCGTGGTGACCACGGGGACCGACACCATGGAGGAGTTCGGGTACTGGCTCGACGTCACTGTCCAGAGCAAGAAGCCGGTAGTCATCACAGGTGCGATGCGTCCGTGGGCTGCCGGCCCAACCCCGGATGTCGACCCGGTGTTCGGCAGTGACGGCCCCGCCAACCTGCTCCAGTCGATCCGGCTCGCGGCATCTCAGCAGACCTACTGCTTCGGCACCGTGCTGATGCTCAACGACGAGATTCACGCGGCACGCGACGTCACCAAGGGCAACACCATGCGGACCGACACGTTCGAATCCCGGAGAGTCGGCGTTCTCGGGTGGATCGACGGCGATCGGATCAGTCTCCCGCGTGGACCGTCCAGAGTGCTTGACTGCCAGTCCGACCGGTGGTTCACGCCCTTCGACCTGTCGGAGATCTCAGCAGGCGATCTGCCCAAGGTGGAGATCTTCTACAACTACCAGGAGGCCTCCGGGGATGCGATCCGGGGAATGGTCGCCGGTGGGGCGACCGGAATCGTCACCGCCGGTACCGGTGCGGGCGGCATCTCCTCGGCGGCAGGCCAGGCTCGCCGCGATGCCATCACTCAAGGGGTGTGGTTCGTCTCCACCAGCCGCACCGGCTCCGGGACGGTCGGCCCCACCAGTGCTGCGGGGATGATCTCCGGCAACGAGTTGCTTCCGCAGAAGGCCCGGCTGTTGCTCATCCTGAGCCGCGCCTTCACAGACGACATCACCGTCGCCCGGGACTGGTTCGCCACGGCCGGCAATCCCGGGTTCGGCAACGCAACGGCTGCCGTGGACGTGCAGTCGGTCCCGGACGGGGTGCTCGAGCAGGTCGCGTGATCGCACCCCACCCAGCGTGATCGCACCCCGTCCAGAGTGACCCGTGCGGACGATGTCAGCGCCCTGCAGTGGAGAATCGTCGGACACCACTCACCGAGAGGCGATGTCCTCCAGGACCGCGAGCATCGTCCGCACGGGCACCCCGGTCCCCCCCTTGGGCAGGTACCCCTCGGCGCCACCGTCGTTATAGGCCGGGCCGGCCACATCGATGTGGACCCACTCCACGCCCTCGGCGACGAATTCGGAGAGGAACAGGCCAGCGGAGAGCATGCCACCCCAGCGATGCGGGGTCACGTTGGTGAGGTCGGCGACCTCGGAGTCCAATCCGTCACGCAGTTCCTCCGGCAGCGGCATCGGCCAGCCGCCCTCGCCGACCTCGCGGCTGAGTTCGGCCACCCGGTCCCGGAAGTCCTCGGTGCCCATGACGCCGGGGGTCTTCTTGCCCAGGGCCACCATCTGTGCGCCGGTGAGCGTCGCGGTGTCGATGAGGTGTGAGGGGGAGTCCTCGCAGGCCCTGACGATGGCGTCGGCGAGGATGAGTCGGCCCTCGGCGTCGGTGTTCTGCACCTCCACCGTCGTCCCGCCGTACATGGTGAGCACGTCACCGGGGCGGTACGCCGTGGACGACGGCATGTTCTCGGCCATCGGGACGGTGGCCACCACGGTGAGGTCCAGCCCGAGCCGGGCGGCGAGGATGACGGTCGCGACGACGGCGGCCGCTCCGCCCATGTCCATGGTCATCTGCTCCATCCCCGCGGCCGGCTTGATGGAGATGCCGCCGGTGTCGAACGTGACGCCTTTTCCGACCAACGCGACGGTGGGTCGACCCTCGGCCCCGCGGTGGGTGAGACGGACCAGTCGCGGCCCGCGGGACGACCCTCCGCCCACCGCCAGGATGCCGCCGAAGCCGCCCTCCGCGAGAGCGGGCTCGTCCAGGACCTCCACGTCGAGGCCCGCGCCGGCGGCGAGTTCAGCCGCACGGTCCGCGAAGGAGCCGGGGAAGAGCAGGTTGGGCGGGGTGTTGACCAGGTCGCGAGCCAGGCTGACGCACTCCGCGATCGTG
>NZ_JAALDW010000102.1:0-3327 GCF_014145055.1 Dietzia sp. DQ11-38-2 | reverse complement strand
CTCCGATACCGCGTTACGGCTGTGGGCGGCCTCCTGCACTCGTCCCGAGTGCGGGCCGGGCGACGGGGAACAGAGGGTCGAGGCCGTCTCCCGCGCCCTCGACGCCGCGAGAGATCCCGGGGCCCGCGTGCCGGCCGCGCTCCTGTCCGACGTGATCCGATCCGCACTCACCGACCTGTCCGGTGCCTCCGCAGCGGAGGCGTCCGACGGGGACGAGATCCTCGGTGAGATCGCGGGGACGGACCCCGATGCGGGCGCCCCCGGTCCGTTGGTGCGTGCCCGGGCGGAGGCGTTGAGGAGCTCCTCACTTCCGTACGTCGCGGAGTGCTCCGACCTGCCCAGGCGGGTTCCGGTCAACCGCGTACCCGAGCTCGCCACCGAATGGGCGGACGACGCACCCTTCGGGGAGATCCTGGCCGCCCAGCTCTCCGCCTGTTCGACCTGGCCCGTCCCGGAACGCACGCCCGTGGAGCTGCCCGGATCCGTGCCCGTGCTCCTCATGGGAGGGATCGCGGACCCCGTCGCCGGCGCCGCCGCCCTGGAACCCACCGCGGGCATGCTGACCGGCGCCGGGGCGGGAGACATCCGGATTCTCACCTGGGGCGCTCCCGGATCGTGGGTGGTGCTCCACTCGGCGTGCGCCCGGTCGACCCTCTCGGGCTTCCTCGCCGACCCGACCACCGTCGACCGATCCGTGGCCTGCCCGTCCTGACCCGGGGCGCCTACGAGAAGGACGTGCCCCCGACCGGTAGCCTGCACACCGTGCCGTTGCCGACCCGAAGCACTGACTCCGTGCCCCGCCTGTTGAACCAGATCCTGTGGCCGTTGGCGATCATGACGGTGATCCATCGCGTGCTCATCAAGGCCGTCAACGGATCCATCACGAACGACTTCGGGACCGTCTACGCGGCGACCAGGCGCTTCCTCGCGGGCGAACCCGTCTACAGCGAGAACCTGCTCACGGTTCAACCGCACTATCTCTACGCCCCGAGCGGCACGTTCCTCCTGGCCCCCTTCGGCGTGATCGACAACTACACGGTGGCCCGGTGGCTGTTCATCCTGGTCAACGCCGCCGCGATCATCGCCGCACTGTGGCTTCTCATGCGATTGTTCGACCTCGACGTGCGGTCGTTCGCCGCCCCGGCGATCCTTCTGGGCGCGTTCTGTACCGAGGCGGTCACCAACACCCTGGTGTTCACGAACGTCAACGGCGTGATCTTCCTGTGCCAGGTGTCCTTCCTCTATCTGCTGTACCGCAGGCGACTGTGGTGGGCCGGGGTCGCGATGGGGCTGTCACTGGCGATCAAGCCGATGCTCGCGCCTCTGCTGGTCCTCCCGCTGATCCGTCGACAGTGGCAGCCCTTCGTGGCCGCCCTGGCGATCCCCGCCGCCACGATGGCCGCGGGGTGGGCGCTCACCGTGGACGCCGGCCGGTATCTCGAGGTCACCGCGCCCTACATGAGCGAGGTCCGCGACTACTACAACAGCTCCATCGCCGGGCTCGGTCTGTACTACGGCGTCCCCGACCCGCTCATCCTGGTTGCCCGGATCCTCATCGTGGTGGCCACCCTGCTGGCCGTGTATCTCCTGCTCGACTACCGGCACAACCACGAGGTGTTGTGGCTCGCCACCACCTCCGGGGTCATCCTGACCGGTGTGTTCCTGGTCTCCAGCCTCGGCCAGATGTACTACTCGATGATGCTCATCCCCATCATGCTCACCGTGGTGCTGGACAAGTCGTTCGTCCGCAACTGGCCCGCCTGGTTGGCGGCCTACGGGTTCTTCACACTCGACTTCTGGGAGTCGGCGCGATGGCCGTACTACGGGCGCCTGCTGGAGTTCGCCCACCCCACGCTCGGATGGCTGTTGCTGCTCTGCACCGTGCTGGCGATCCTGCTGTGGCGTCGGACGGACCCGCGTCGGCACGAGCGGATCGCACCGGCCGCGGCGGCGGCGTAGCCTGCGGGCATGAGTGAGCGCACCGACACCCCCTCCAACACCCCGCACCCCTCCTTCACCCTCGATGACGCCGAGTGGCGCCGCAGGCTGACCCCGGAGGAGTACCAGGTCCTGCGCCGGGCGGGCACCGAGCGGCCGTACACCGGCGAGTACACCGACACCAAGACCGAAGGGGTCTACCGGTGCCGTGGCTGCGGGGCCGAGCTGTTCCGCAGCGACGCCAAGTTCGACTCCCACTGCGGCTGGCCCTCGTTCTTCACGCCGTTGGCCGGCGGGGCCGTCATCGAGCGGACGGACACCTCCCTCGGGATGACCCGGACCGAGGTGTTGTGCGCGAACTGCCACGGCCACCTGGGGCATGTCTTCTCGGGCGAGGGCTACCCCACCCCCACCGATCTGAGGTACTGCATCAACTCGGTGAGCATGACCCTCGAACCCGCCGAGGACTGATCAGGGCATCGAGGTGGCGAGCTGCTCGGCGCTGACCCGGGGACCGGTGAAGAACGGGATCTCCTCGCGCACGTGACGGCGCGCCTCGGTGCTGCGCATGACGCGCATGAGGTCGACGATCCGATCCAGTTGCGGGGCCTCGAAGGCCAGGAGCCATTCGTAGTCGCCGAGCGAGAAGGACGGCACGGTGTTGGCGCGGACGTCCGGGTATTCGCGGGCGGCGCGCCCGTGCTCGGCGAGGATGCGGCGACGCTCCTCGTCGGGGAGCAGGTACCACTCGTAGGACCGGACGAACGGGTACACCGAGATGTACGCGCCCGGTTCCTCCTCGGCGAGGAAGGCCGGGATGTGGCTCTTGTTGAACTCCGCGGGCCGGTGCAGGGCGGTGTTGGACCAGTAGGCGGTGCTGGCCCGACCCAGGATGGTGGTGCGCCGGAACTCGTTGTAGAACCGCTGGAGATCCTCCATGTGCTCGGCGTGGGTCCAGATCATGAAGTCGGCCTCGGCCCGCAACCCCGAGACGTCGTAGAGCCCGCGGACCACCACGTCCGTGTCGTCGAACCGCGCGAGGAACCGCTCGAGGTCAGCGGTGACCGCGGCCCGGTCCTCCCCCAGCTTCCCGGGGGTCACGGTGAAGACCGAGAACATGAGGTACCGGAGGGTCGAGTTGAGCTTCTTGTAGTCGAGGCGTGCCATGTCTCAATCCTGCCACCCTGCCGCCAGCCGCCGGGCCGCGGCCCGAGCGGAACCGATGCACGCGGGCACACCGACCCCCTCGGTCGCCCCTCCGACCACCTCCACCCCGGGGAGCCGGTCCGCCAGTCCGGCCCGCACGTCCGCGATCCGGTCGGCGTGCGCCGGCCCGATCTCCGCGAGGGAGTCCTCCCAGCGCCGGACGCGGGAATGCAGGATCCTCGG
>NZ_JAALDW010000101.1:0-2444 GCF_014145055.1 Dietzia sp. DQ11-38-2 | reverse complement strand
CGACCGCGGACGCCGTCGCCGACGCCATCGACGCCGTCGCGGCCACCGACGAGACCGACGACGCCACCGAGTCCGAGGACGCCGCCGGGTCCGACGAGGCCGATGCCCCCACCGAGGCGGCGGCGCCCGCGATCGACCCCGTCATCGCCTTCAAACGTCAGCTCCGCAAGCTCCCCGGCGACTGGTTCGTCATCCACTCGTACGCGGGCTACGAGAACAAGGTCAAGGCCAACCTCGAGACGCGTGCGGTCACCCTCGGGGCCGAGGACAAGATCTACCAGGTCGAGGTCCCGATCGAGGAGTACACCGAGGTCAAGAACGGCCAGAAGAAGGTCGCCAACCGTAAGGTCCTGCCCGGGTACGTGCTGGTCCGCATGGACCTGGACGACGAGTCGTGGGGCGTCGTCCGCAACACCCCCGGGGTCACCGGATTCGTCAGTGCGACCGGGGGCGCGGCCGGAGCGCCCACCCCGCTCTCCCTGAGCGACGTGGCCAAGTTCCTGGCCCCCAAGCCGGAGAAGAAGGCCGCCGCCCCCGGCGGCGAGGCCGAGGGTGGCCTGGTCCCGCAGGCCGTCGAGGTGGAGTTCACGGTCGGCGAATCGGTCACCGTCATGGACGGCCCGTTCGCCACCCTTCCCGCCAGCATCTCGGAGGTCGATCCGACCTCGCAGAAGCTCAAGGTGCTCGTCTCCATCTTCGGTCGCGAGACCCCG
The DNA here is from genome assembly GCF_014145055.1 of Dietzia sp. DQ11-38-2. Taxonomy (NCBI): domain Bacteria; kingdom Bacillati; phylum Actinomycetota; class Actinomycetes; order Mycobacteriales; family Dietziaceae; genus Dietzia; species Dietzia sp. DQ11-38-2. The sequence goes on along the minus strand of NZ_JAALDW010000101.1, from coordinate 1,731 downwards.
GTGGAGCTGGGATTCTCCCAGGTCGAGAAGATCGACTGACGCTCCCGGTCACCCGGACGCCCCCGCCTCGTGCACACCGCGCGTGGCGGGTCGCGTCGTTACGGCCGCGATTAGGGATCAACCCGATCCCGCGCGTAGAATCCCCAAGGTTGCGCGTGCGCGCACACGACAGTCGGCCTCCCACGTGTACAGCGTGGAGCCGAGATCCAGTCGAAGAATCAGGAAGACTGAGGAAGACGATGCCTCCCAAGAAGAAGAAGGTCTCAGGGCTGATCAAGCTCCAGATCAACGCCGGCGCAGCCAACCCGGCACCGCCCGTCGGCCCCGCTCTGGGTGCCCATGGTGTGAACATCATGGAGTTCTGCAAGGCCTACAACGCCGCCACCGAGAACCAGCGCGGAAACGTCGTGCCGGTCGAGATCACGGTCTACGAAGACCGTTCGTTCGACTTCAAGCTCAAGACGCCGCCGGCCGCCAAGCTCCTGCTCAAGGCCGCGGGCCTGCAGAAGGGGTCGGGCACGCCGCACTCCGCGAAGGTCGGCAAGGTCTCCATGGACCAGATCCGCGAGATCGCCCAGACCAAGATGGAAGACCTCAACGCCAACGACGTCGACCAGGCCGCGAAGATCATCGCCGGCACCGCCCGCTCCATGGGCATCACGGTCGAGGCCTGACCTCCACCACCACACATCACCGTGGGAGGGCAGCTCAGGCCCGCACCACACCCGACCGTCGCGGTAACCATGCGACAGGAATGGAAATCTCATGAGCAAGAACAGCAAGGCCTACAAGGCCGCAGCTGCGAAGGTCGACCGCACCAAGCTGTACTCGCCTCTGGATGCCCTGGCCCTGGCCAAGGACACCTCCTCGACGAAGATGGACGCCACCGTCGAGGTCGCCATGCGACTTGGCGTCGACTCCCGCAAGGCGGACCAGATGGTCCGTGGCACCGTCAATCTTCCGAACGGCACCGGTAAGACCGCCCGCGTCATCGTCTTCGCCGCGGGCGAGAAGGCCACCGAGGCCGAGGCCGCCGGTGCTGACGTCGTGGGCTCCGACGACCTCATCGAGCGGATCCAGGGCGGCTGGCTGGACTTCGACGCGGCGATCGCCACCCCGGACCAGATGGCCAAGGTCGGCCGTGTGGCCCGCGTGCTGGGCCCGCGTGGCCTCATGCCCAACCCCAAGACGGGCACGGTCACCATGGACGTGACCAAGGCCGTCAGCGACATCAAGGGCGGCAAGGTCACCTTCCGCACCGACAAGGCCAACAACCTGCACTTCATCGTGGGTAAGGCATCGTTCTCCACCGAGCAGCTCACGGAGAACTACCAGGCCGCGATCGACGAGGTCCTGCGCCTCAAGCCGTCCTCGTCCAAGGGCCGCTACCTGCAGAAGATCACCGTCTCCACCACGACCGGTCCCGGTATCCCGGTCGATCCCTCGGCGATCTCCAAGCTCCTCGAGGCGGGCGCCGACTCCCAGTGAGTTGATCTCGCGCCCGCAGGGCCCCGTGACCGGATTCCGGCGCGGGGCCCGCGGCATTTCGAGGCGGCGGCCGCCGCCGCGAAGGCCGACCACGCGCGCTCGCAGCCCCGCTCACCACCACCCATCGTGCCCGGATAGGAGAGGATGTCCTCATGGACAGCTACCCGACGAGGACGGTCGCCGTCCGCGACGTGGCCCTGCGCGACGGACTGCAGCTCACCGACGGTCGGCTGTCCACCGCGA
>NZ_JAALDW010000100.1:0-12078 GCF_014145055.1 Dietzia sp. DQ11-38-2 | reverse complement strand
GCTGCCGCCCGTCCGGGCCGGTGATCACACCGCCCGCCGCCTCGACGATCGGGATGAGCGCCACGATGTCGTAGGGATTCAGATCCGACTCGACCACGAGGTCCACCCGGCCCGCGGCCAGCATGCAGTAGGCGTAGCAGTCCCCGCCGAAGCGTTGCAGGCGGACCCGCGAGGCGAGGTCGTCGTAGCGCCGTCGCAACCCGCCCTGGTCTCCGAACATCGACGGGTGCGTGGTGTACATGATCGCCTCGGACAGCTCGTCGCACCCGGAGGCGTGGAGGTCGAAGGCCTCCGGACCGTCCGACCGGCGACGCACGGTCGCCCGGCCGTGGACCGCGGAGAAGGTCTCCCCCAACACCGGCTGGTCCATCCACCCCGCCACCGCGCGGCCGTTCTCCACCACTCCGACCAGCGTGCCCCACCCGGCCATGCCCGTCATGAAGGCCTTGGTGCCGTCTATCGGGTCGAGGTACCAGGTGCGCGAGGCGTCGGAGGGGCCGGACTCGCCGTTCTCCTCGCCCACCACCCGGTCCCCCGGCGCCATCGACGAGATCCCGGCACGCAGCAACGCCTCGATGTCCCGGTCGGCCTCGGTCACCGGGTCGTACCCCCGGTCGCCGCCCTTGTCCTCGGCGACCAGATCCTGGAGCTCACCGTGGAAGTGTCGGCGGGCGATCCTGCCGGTGGCGGCGAGCAGCTCGTCGAGATGCTCGATCAGGTCGGGGTCCAGTGGTCGGTCGGGCCTGGCAGTCATGGCCCCATGGTGCATCACGGCCACCGGTCGCACACCCGTTCGCGACGCGAGATCCTCGTTCCCACCCCTCCACCGCCACCCGTCCGGATAACGTGAGCAGACCGAACCGCACGGACGGAGCCGAGAGACGTTGAACGACCTCGTGGACTTCATCTCCACCCGCCGGCTCCAACTCGCCACGGATTCGTGGCAGCACGTCAGCGCGACCGTGCAGGCGGTCCTGCTCGCCACACTGCTGTCGGTCGCGGTCGGTGTGGCGGTGTACCGCAGCAGGGCCGGGTCCGCGGTGGCCACCGGCCTGGCCGCCACCGCCCTGACCGTGCCCTCGTTCGCCCTGCTGGGACTGCTCATCCCCATCCTGGGCCTGGGTGTCCTGCCCACCATGACGGCGCTGGTCATCTACGCGGTGCTGCCGATCCTGCGCAACACCATCGTCGGGCTCGACGCCGTCCCCGCCGCGACGGTCGATGCGGCGCGCGGGGTGGGGATGAGCCGGATGGGAGTCCTGGGCCGGGTGGAGATCCCGCTGGCGTGGCCGTCGATCCTCGCCGGGATCCGTGTGTCCACCCAGATGTCCATGGGCATCCTCGCCATCGCCGCGTATGCCAAGGGACCCGGGTTGGGCAACCTGATCTTCGCCGGGCTCTCCCGGGTGGGGACGCCCACCGCCCTGCCGATGGCGCTCACCGCGACCGTCCTCATCGTCGTCCTCGCGCTCGTCCTCGACGCGCTCCTCGTCCTACTCGGGCGCCTGACCATCAGGGGGAACCAGTGACCACACCCGCCGCACACGAGTCCGGCGCAGTGTCCGGCGTGCCCATCGCCCTGGACGACGTCACCAAGATCTACCCCGGCCAGGAACGGCCCGCCGTCGACCACGTCTCGCTCGAGCTCCCCGCCGGGCGCACCACCGTGTTCGTGGGGCCGTCCGGCTGCGGCAAGACCACCACGATGCGGATGATCAACCGCCTCATCGAGCCGTCCTCGGGCACCATCACGATCGACGGCCGGGACAACCGGACCCTCGACGCCGACACCCTCCGACGCCACATCGGCTACGCGATCCAGGCGTCCGGCCTGTTCCCGCACATGACGGTCGCCCAGAACGTGGGGACCGTGCCCCGGTTGCTCAGGTGGAGGAGATCGCGCATCTCCGACCGCGTGGACCAGATGCTGGAACTGGTGGGCCTGGACCCCGCCGATTACCGCGACCGCTATCCCGCACAGCTCTCCGGCGGCCAGCAACAGCGCGTCGGGGTGGCACGCGCGCTGGCCGCCGACCCCCCGGTGCTGCTCATGGACGAACCGTTCGGCGCCGTGGACCCCATCACCCGCGCCTCGCTCCAGGACGAACTCATCCGCCTGCAGGAGGATCTGCACAAGACCATCGTCTTTGTCACCCACGACTTCAACGAGGCCGTCCGGCTGGGCGATCGGATCGCCGTGCTCGGTCCCGGTTCCTCGGTCCTCCAGTTCGACTCCCCCGAGGCGATCCTCGCCAATCCGGCGGACGAGACCGTCGCCGGGTTCATCGGCGACGACGCCGCGCTCAAGACCCTCACCCTCCGGCGGGTGGGGGACGTGGACCTGGCGGGGGCGACGACGGCGAGGGAGTCGGAGGCTCCCTCGGACTTCGCCGCCCGCGTCCGCGGGACCGACGACGAGTGGGCGGTGGTGCTCGCCGACGACGGGCGCCCCCTGCGCTGGGTCCGGGGTGACCTGGTGGCCGGGATGCCGGACCTGCGTTCGGGTGGTCAGCCGGTGACGGGAACCGTCACGGTCGACTCGACGCTCCAGGAAGCGCTCGACGGACTGCTCTCGACCGCCAACGCGACCACCGTGGTGGTGGACCGGTCAGGCGCGTACCGGGGGACGATCGGGATCGACGACCTGGTGGCGGAGCTCCGGCGCATCCACCACCACCACAACGACCCTGGCTCCCCGGAGCCCACAGGCCCCACGGACACCGTGGAGCGCTCGTGAGCGCCGCGACGACCGACTCCGCCTCCCGCGCGGGGTCCCGGGCGGGGTCCCGCGCAGATTCGGCACGGTTGGTGGTGCAGCCGATCGTCATCACCCTGGCCGCGGTGGGCGTGCTGTGGTGGGCCTTCGGGACCGAGCTCGACGAGACCCAGCGGGCCTCGCTGAACGCCTCGTCCATCACCCAACGCACCCTGGAGCACGTCCAGATCACCTTCACCGTGGCCGCGATCGTCGTCGCGGTGGGGGTGCCGTTGGGGATCCTGCTCACCCGCCGCCGGATGGGTTTCCTCGCGCCCGTCGCCATCGGGATCGCCAACATCGGCCAGGCGGCGCCGGCGATCGGCCTGATCGTGCTGCTCTTCCTCGCCACCAACCGCACCGGCTTCTGGATCGGTGTCCTTCCCGTGGCCGTCTACTCACTGCTCCCGGTGCTGCGCAACACGATCGTGGGCATCCGGAACGTGGATCCGGCGCTGATCGACGCGGCGCGCGGGCAGGGCATGACCTCACGACGGGTCCTGCGCACCGTCGAGCTGCCGCTGGCGGTGCCGTTCATCCTGGCCGGGCTCCGGACCACGCTGGTACTGGCGGTCGGCACCGCCACGCTGAGCTTCCTGGTGGACGCGGGCGGACTGGGGATCTTCATCGACACCGGTTACCGCCTCCAGGACACCACCACCCTCGTGGTGGGTTCCGTCCTGGCGGTGTGCCTGGCCCTGCTGGTCGACTGGCTCGGCGGGGTGGGCGAGGTCCTGTTCAACCCGAGGGGGCTGCGATGACCACCGTGAAGCGACTCCTCGCCTCGTGCCTGGCCACCGTGCTCGTGGCGACCGGGTGTGGGCTGAGCGACGGCGGGTCCGTACCGCTGCCCGTGGGCCCCGGGCCGGACGGGACCGTCCCCGCGCTCGAAGGGGTTCGCGTGACGGTCGGCGGCAAGGACTTCACCGAGGGCGTGATCAGCAGCTATCTGGTGGAGTTCCTCCTGGCGGCCGCCGGGATGGAGGTCTCCGACATGTCCTCGCTGGCCGGGTCCAACAGTTTCCGGCAGGCCCTGGTCACCGGCCAGGTCGACATCGGGATGGAGTACACGGGCACCGCGTGGATGAGCTACCTCGGCAACTCCGAACCGGTCCGCGACCCCGAAGCGCAGTGGGTCGCGGTCCGGGACGCCGACCTCGAGGCCCACGACATCCGGTGGCTACCCCCGACCACCGTCGACAACACCTATTCGTTCGCCCTGAACCGGGACACCGCGCAGGAGACGGGCGTCCGCACGTTCTCCGACTACGCCCGGCTCGTCCAGACCGATCCGGAGTCGGCCGTGACCTGCATGGAGACCGAATTCTCCGTGAGACGCGACGGCTGGCCGGGCCTGGCCGAGGCCTACGGCTTCGACGCCGCCACGGTCCCCGTGCCGATCATGCAGCCCGGGATCATCTACCAGGCCACCGCCACCGGCCGGGAATGCCGGTTCGGGGAGGTCTACACCACCGACGGCCGGATCAAGGGACTCGACCTGGTGGTCCTGGAGGACGACCGTCGCTTCTTCCCCGTCTACAACCTCGCGACGGTGGTCCGGGGCGAGTTCCTGGACGCGCACCCGGAGATCGAGCAGGTTCTCGCGCCGCTCATCGAGGTCCTCGACAACGACGTGATGGTCGACCTCAACATGCGGGTCGACGTCGACGGCGACGATCCGGCACTGGTCGCGAGGGATTTCCTGGTGGAACAGGGACTCGTCTCCGTGGAGTGACCGTCGCCGGTCCGTGCATCCGGCGGCGAGGTGGCGAACAATCGGGGGAGGCACCCGAGGAGGAGACCCATGACCAGGAATCTGCTGTCGTCGCTCCCCAGGTCGGCGGCGCGGCTTCCGCGGATGGCGCCGGACGTGGGCCGGCTCCCGGCCGGGAGGATCGTCACCCTCACCGACGACGTCACCACCAGGCTCTACGACACGGGTGAGGATCACCTGACCCCGGTGGTACTGCTGCACGGGATGGCGGCCACCGGAATGCTCAACTGGTACCAGACCTTTCAACGCCTGCAGGGGGAGTACCGGCTCATCACCTACGATCAGCGGCGCCACGGCATGGGCGACGGTGGCCGGTTCGACTTCGACTCCCTGAGCGAGGACGTACTCCGGGTGGCCGACCACCTGGAGCTGGACCGGCCGGTCATCGGCGGGTACTCGATGGGCGGGATCGTCGCCCAACTCACGGCCCGGCGGGACCCGTCCCGGCTCGGGGGTCTGGTGCTGGCCGCGACCGGGACGGGCGCCCAGCGCAACGCCCTGGAGAGGATCACGCTCGGCTCGTTGACGCGCGGGGCGCCCGCCCTCAACGCCGTACCCGTCGAGGTGGCCAGACAGATCGACGACGAGGTGCCCGGCGCCTACACCTGGGCGATACGCGAACTGGCCTCCGTGCCCCTCGCCACCCACCGGACCGTGATCGCGGAAGTGGCCCGGTTCAACTCCACGTCGTGGCTCCACGAACTTGACCTCCCGGTCGCGATCATCAAGACCATGCGCGACATCGCCTTCCCCCGGTGGATCCAGGACGAGATGGCCGATCTCCTGCCGCACAGCGCGGTGTTCCCGATCAGCGCCGGTCACGCGGCCTGCGCGACGCACCCCGGGAGGTTCGCGCGTCGGATGCGCACGGCGCTCGGCTGGGTGGTGTCCAACAGGCACTGAGTGCGGTCCGGGAGCGGCGCCGACGCCACGGTCCGGGCGCCTGTCCGGTCGGCGGGACTAGAGCGCCGAGTACCGCACCACCGTGATGACGAAGACCACGATCGCGATCCCGCCGAGGACGACGCCGGCCAACCCCCGCCGAGGGTCGGGTTCCTCGTTGGTGAGCCACCCCGTGGGCCATCGCGCGAGCAGCCCGAACGCCACCGCCATCAACGCGGCGAGGAACGCGATGATGTTGAGCAGGGGAACCCAGGACAGCGCGAGGGAACCCGCCCCCAGCACCAGTGCCCGGGTGCCCAGGTCCATGCTCCCGGACGGTCTCCTCCTCGGCATCCTCGTCGAGTCCTTCCTCTGCCGGCCGGGCTCGGAACGGGGGCGCGTCGGCATGGGACGAGTCTAACCGCGCGCGTCCGCACCCCCGTCTCAGCTCAGGAACTGGCCGTCGACGAAGCCGGCCAGCAGTACCGCGAACCCGCCCATCTCACCCACGATGAGTGCCACCATGCCGACGTGCGTCGCAGCCGAGGCACCGTCGAACTGGTTGGTCGTGTCCTTCAGGGCTCCGTGCACGATGTAGCTGGCGATCGCCACGACGAAGAAGAACACCAGGACCCCGGCCGCGGCGAGGTTGACCCAGGTCGGCCAACTACTCAGCTCCACGAACACGGCGATGAGCAGCGTCGCGAAGGAGTACAGCAGGGCCGCCCGGTGCGCGATGTCGACGTACGGGTGCGCGAGGTGGTCGGCGCTCGTCGCCATCTGCCGGTATTTCCACACCCCCAGCCCCAGGGCCAGCAGGAAGATCAGCCCGGCGGCGAGCAGCGTGAGCCGCGTGTCCGGGCCGAGTTCGACCGTCGCCGCCGACAGGAGGTGGGAATCGAGGGGGTCCATGGGTCCTTCCGAGGGCGCCGGACGGCACCGCCGTCCTTCGTGACAGCTCCGACCCTAGGGCAGAGCGCGCTGCCGCGCGGTGACCTCCGGGGGTGCGGTGTCGTCCCTCCCGGAGAGCCACGAGAATGCTCGGTATGCGACGACTCCGAGAACTCGCGGGCCGGCCCGACGTCACGACCGATCTCCTGCAGATCGTCAAGAGTGTGATCGCCGCCACCGCCGCGTGGTGGCTGTCGGCGCACGTGCTCAACTCACCCCTGCCGTTCCTGGCGCCCTGGACCGCGCTGCTCACCGTGCACGCCACGGTCCACCGGTCATTGTCCCGCGGAGTACAGACGACTGTGGCGTCCGCGATCGGTGTCGGGATGTCCTTCCTCATCGGCTATTACCTGGGCGTCAGTGTGTGGACCTTCGCGCTGGCGATGTTCGTGGGGCTGGCCGGAGCCCGGATCACCTGGATCAGGGACGAGGGGGTGGCGATCGCCACCACGGCGGTGTTCGTGCTCTCCAGCGGATTCTCCGATCAGCAGCCCCTCCTGCTCGACCGCATCCTCGAGGTCGCCGTCGGGGTGGGGATCGGGGTACTGGTCAATCTGCTGATCATCCCCCCGGTGCGCGACCAGCAGGCGTCCAGCCACGTGGACAGCATCGACCGCCGGCTCGGCGACATCCTCATCGACATGGCCGATGAGTTCTCCACCTCATGGGAGACCGACAACGCCGACGCGTGGCGTCGCGAGATCGAGTCGGTGTCCGAGGAGGTCGAGACGGCGTGGGGGACGGTGAACTTCGCCCGGGAGAGCCGACGCTCGAACCCCCGTCTGATCCGGCGACGCCTCGGTGGCGCACGGCAGGTCGGCGAGAGCGTCGACTACGCGGAGGTGCTGAGCCGCGTCGACGAGGCCGTCTCGCACATGAGGCACCTGATCCGGACCCTCCACGAGGCCACCTACACCGAGGGGCCATGGGACGAGCGTTTCCGCAGCGAGTGGGCCTCGATCGCGCGGGACGCCGGCCGGGCGATCGCCGATCCCGACGCCGAGATGGACTCCATCCACGACAGGCTGATCGGGTTGACGCACTCCATGGCGGAGGACGGCCGACTGCCCCGGGACTCCTGGCCGGTCTACGGTTCGCTGCTCACCAGCATGCTCCACATCGCGCTGCTCATCGACGACGTCGCCTCGGAGCGGACCGTGCGGTAACCCGCCTAGTGATCGTCCCGGTCGGCCTGGCGCCGCAGATCATCCAGTCTGGCGACCCTCCTGGCGCCGGCGAGTTGCCGATACGAGGATTCGACCAACTCGGCGACCTCGTCCCAGTCCACAGTGCCGGGATGCCCCGCCCCCGCCCCGGGCCGGTCCAGTGGCAACGCCCGCCATCCCCGGACCCCCACGTAGGCGGGCACCACGAAGCGCTCGTCCAGGTCGAGGGCCGGCAGGTCTTCGGGATCGGGGAGGAACAGCAGGGCGCGATCGAGTCGAGACCCCGAATGCTCGCCCTTCACGGCGCCGCCGTAGGTGGCGAAGACCCTGGTCGTGTACCAGTTCGGTCGCCCGTGCGAGATCTTCTCCGCAGCATCCGGAAGGGCCAGGCAGATGCGACGAACCCGGGCGAGCAGTGGATCGGAGTCGTCGAACATGACGGGGTGGCCCACGGCTACAACCTCACGTCGTTGTAGGCCCGCTCGTCCTCGATCGGTTCGAGGTGGGTGGTGATGTGGGAATGCGGAAGCGCGGCGTGGATCTCCTGCTCGACCGTCTCGACGAGGTCGTGGCCCTGATCCACACTCCAGTCACCGGGGACGAGCGCGTGGAACTCGACGAACCTCCACCTGCCGGATTCGCGTGTCCGCAGCTCGTGGAAGTCGACCCGGCCGGGCTGCCGATGCCTGTCCAGCACCTCCTGGATCGCCCGGTTGTCCTCGTCGGGCAGTGTCGCGTCCATCAGCCCCATGCCGGATTCGTGGACCAGCTTGTACCCGATGAACAGGATGTTGAGCCCCACCGCGAGCGCGACGATCGGATCGAGGAACTCCCACCCGGTGATCCACACCAGTGCCACGCCGATCACCACACCGACCGAGGTCACGACGTCTGTCATCAGGTGTTTTCCGTCAGCCTTCAGGGTGGGTGACCGATGCCGTGTCCCCGCCCGGATCAACAGGGCGCCGACGACGCCGTTGACCACCGCGGCCACGACCGAGATCGCGAGACCCAACCCGAGTGACTCGATCGGCACCGGATTGATCAGGCGCTCGACGCCCGTGTAGAGGATGAACGTCGAGGCGACGAAGATCATCGCGCCCTCGACCCCGGCGGAGAAGTACTCGGCCTTGGAGTGGCCGTACTGATGGTCGTCGTCGGCCGGGCGCTCCGCGACCGTGATGGCGATCAACGCCACCACCGAGGCCACCAGGTTGACCACCGACTCGGCCGCGTCCGAGAGCAGGCCGACCGACCCGGTCACCCACCAGGCCGCCATCTTCAGCGCGATGGTGACGATCGACGTGGCCACCGACAACCACGCGAACTTCTGCAGAGTCGACACGTCGACTCAGCGTAGTCCGACCGCGAGACGACGTCCCCCCTGCCGACCGGCGGATGTCGGTAGGGTCGTAGGCATGCATGGAGGACTTGTCTGGCTCGCAGTAGCGGTGTTGCTCGCCGCCGGTGAGGCGGCGGGGGGCGAACTCTTCCTCATCATGCTCGCCGGGGGCGCACTCGGCGGGGCGGCGGCCGCCGCACTCGGCGCCCCGATATGGGGACAGGCCCTGGCCTTCGCCCTCGTCTCGATCATCCTCGTCGCGGGTGTGCGACCCCTCGTCCGCCGCCGCATGCTGGCCGCGCTCCCCGAGCACGACACCAACACCGCTGCCCTGACCGGACGCGACGGCACCGTGATCGAGTCGATCGGGCCGTCCGGCGGTCTGGTCGAGATCGCCGGTGACACGTGGACGGCACGCCCGCTCATCGAGGGCGAGACGTTCGACGCCGGGGACAAGGTCCTCGTACATGAGATCGACGGGGCCACCGCGATCGTCGTGCGTGGACTCTAGAGCACGCGGGTCAGACACACAGCCGACACCACGACACAATTGGAGGAAACCATGGAAGGCTTGATCTTCCTCGCCGTCATCGTCATCCTGATCGCCTCGGTGGTGGTGAGTTCCGTGAAGCTCATACCGCAGGCGGAGGCCGCGGTCATCGAGCGGCTCGGGCGATATCAACGGACCGCGAGCGGCCAGCTGACACTGATCATCCCGTTCATCGACCGCGTGCGCGCCAAGGTGGACCTCCGCGAGCGCGTCGTGACCTTCCCGCCCCAGTCGATGATCACCGAGGACAACCTCACGCTGAGCATCGACACGGTCGTCTACTTCCAGGTCACCGACCCGAAGTCGGCGGTCTACGAGATCAACAACTACATCATCGCCGTGGAGCAGCTCGCCACCACCACCCTGCGCAACGTCGTGGGTGGCCTCACCCTCGAGCAGACCCTGACCAGCCGCGACATGATCAACAAGCAGCTGCGCGGGGTGCTGGACTCGGAGACCGGACGATGGGGCCTGCGGGTGGCCCGGGTCGAGCTGCGGTCGATCGATCCGCCGCCCTCCATCCAGGACTCGATGGAGAAGCAGATGCGTGCGGACCGCGAGAAGCGCGCGACCATCCTCACCGCCGAAGGTCAGCGCGAAGCCGCAATCACCACCGCGCAGGGCGCCAAGCAGGCCGCCATCCTCGACGCCGAGGGCAACAAGCAGGCCGCGATCCTGTCCGCCGAGGCCGACCGCCAGTCGCGCATGCTGCGGGCCCAGGGTGAGCGGGCCGCCCGGTACCTCGTGGCCGAGGGTCAGGCCGCGGCCATCGCCCGCGTCAACGCGGCGGTCAAGGCCTCGAAGCCCACCCCGGAGATGCTCGCCTACCAGTACGTGCAGAATCTGCCGGAGATGGCCAAGGGCGATGCCGCGACGATGTGGATGATCCCGTCGCAGTTCGGCGATTCGCTCGAGAACTTCGCCAAGGCCGTGGCCAAGAAGGACGACGACGGGGTCTTCCGCTACGAGCCCGCGGACGTCGACACGGATGCGGATCTGCCGTCCGCGCCCGACGAGTGGTTCGACACGTCCACCGACCCGGAGATCGCCCGCTCCGTGGCCGCCGCGGAGGCCGCCGCCAAGGGGACGACCTCGGTCATGGACGAGGAGCCGCGCAAGGCCAAGCCCAAGCCGGGCGTGTTCGACATGGTGCCGGAGTCCGAGGGCGGGGCCGCCCCCGACGACACGCCCGCCCTCTCCGGGCCGCAGGGGGCGCAGCCGGGTCAACCCACCGGTATCGACCCCGCCGCGGGGCTCGACACCGACCTGCACCAAGGCGGATACCCGCTCGACGAGAGCGGCCGAGACCGTCCCTGAACGGATCCGGCCGGGTTCCGGGCGCCGCCACGACCACTGGAAGTAACATGCCTGTGTGGCACGTAACAGTGGACGCGGTGGCGCCCAGCCACCCGATGAGGAGGACATCCGTCTGATCGAGGCGGCGGCCTCGGTCATCGCCGAGCGCGGCATCAAGGGCGCGAGCACCGACGACATCGCCCGAGCGGCCGGGGTGACGAGGGTGACCCTGTATCGCCGGCTCGGTCCCCGCGAACAGATCCTCCGTGCCCTGTACGCCCACGAGGCACAGCGCCTGATGATGTCGGTCATCGCGCGGTTCACCCCGTTCGAGTCCCTCGAGTGGGACCCCGTCAGACACGTCGAGGACCTTCTCGTCGGCACCGTCTTCGACATCCGGAGAAGCGAGATCCTGCAGCGCATCGTCGAGGTGGACAAGCTCGAGGCCATGGCGATGCTCGCCGGACAGTCCGACTCGGTCCTCGGTGCCATCACCGAGATCGTCGCCGATTTCATCCGGAGCACCTGGAACGCCGATGTGCACACCCGCCCGATGGACGCGGACGAGTTCGACACCCTGTCCCGCGAGGTCGGGAGCGTCGTGGGTCGCTTCCTCCACTCCATCGCCGTGATGCCGGACGGGCCGCCGGTCCTCGAGACCGAGGAGGAGATCCGGGAGCTGGCGCGGCGGGCCCTGGTCCCGATGATCCTGCAGCGCTGAGCGGTCTCGGAACGCCGGGTCGCCTCGGAGGGTCGGTCCGCCTCAGAGTGAGGTGGGCACCTTCTCCCCGCCCAGTTCATGGGCCAGCGCGGCCCCGAGGGCGGGATAGCGGAACGGATGTGCGAGATCGCGCAGGACCACCGGGTCGACCTTCTGGTCCGCCAGCGCGAGCTCGTCCGAGCCACGACTGCCCAGCAGCAGACCGGGCGCGAACCCGGGGACCGGGACCACGGTGGGACGGCGGAGCACCGACCCCAGGACACGGGTGAACTGCGAATTGGTGACCGGCTGCGGCGCCACTGCGTTGAGGGTCCCGACCAGTGTGGGGTCGACGACGGCACGGAGGTAGATGTCGGTGAGGTCGTCGAGCGCGATCCAGGACATCCACTGCCGCCCAGAACCTAATCGGCCACCGAGGCCCGTCCGGGTGATGGCGGCCAGGGGAGGCAACAGACCACCCGCTCCGGACAGGACGAGGCCGGTGCGCATGGTCACCACGCGGGCGCGGGATCGGCGGGCGGGCTCGCAGGCCGCCTCCCATTCGGCCACGATCTCGGCCAGGGGCCCGGAACCCGGGCCGGTCTCCTCGGTGAGGGTCCGATCACCGCAGTCGGCGCCGTAGTAGCCGATGGCGGAGGAGC
>NZ_JAALDW010000099.1:0-3668 GCF_014145055.1 Dietzia sp. DQ11-38-2 | reverse complement strand
CGGCCGCCGCGACCCGCTAGCGCAGTCGCCGCGGGCCCTCGTCCCCACTGGACCGCGGGGGCGGGCCCAGGTGAACCTGCGCGTACAGCACCGCCACCCCGTCGGGGGCGGCGAGCGCGGGGTCGATGGACAGACGTCGCAGCTCCGGGACGTCCTCCACGAGGCACGACATCCGGCCCATGAGTTCCACCAGTGCCTCCCGGTCAGCCGGTGTGTCCCCGGCGTACCCGTCGAGAATGGGTGCGGCCCGGGGGCGATCAAGGAGCGATCGGGCTTCGGACGGGGAGATCGGCAGAGTACTGAACGCGCGATCGGCGAGGAGGTCCGAAAGCATCCCGGACACTCCGAACGAGATGAGCGAGCCGAAGATGGGGTGGTCCGCCACCCGGATGGTCACGGCGACCCCCTTGGTGGCCATCTTCTGCACGTGCAGCGAGCGCGAGCCGGTGGTGGTCTGGAGTTCGTCGAACGCGTGACGTAACGACGCGGCGTCGGTGAGGTCCAACCGGACCCCGGACTGGTCACTGCGGGTCCGCCACTTCTCCCCCATCGCCTTGACCGCCACCGGGTAGCCGAGCTCCTCGGCCGCCATGGCAGCCTGCTCCACCCCGGCCGCGACGCGGTAGTCGACGATCCCGACCCCGTAGCATTCGAGCAGGCTCCGGACCTGCCCCTGGGTGAGTTCGAACGAGGTGTGTCCGGCGTTCGAGTGGCAGAGCGAGTCCACGAGGTCGCGTGCGCGTGCTCGGTCGATATCGTCGTACTCGGCGGGTTCCTCCGCTGGCCGGTCCAACCACTCGGCGTAGCGGCGGGCGCGGACCAGGGCCGACACCGCACGCTCGGGGTACGGGTACGAGGGGATGGAACCGCGCGAGGCCACGCCGGAGTCGTCGGTGATGGTGAGCCCCTCCGGCAGCCCCTCCCCGGCGAGGAACGTGCTCACGACCGGCTTGGAGCTGCCGGACGCCGCGGCCCGGATGGCCTCGGCGTACGCGTCGGGCTCGGTGGCCACCGGTGGGACGAACACCGTCAGGACCGAGTCCACCTCGTCCCGGGCGACCACGTCGGCTATCGCGGCGCGGAAGTCCTCGGGCAGAGCCCCGGCTCCCAGGTCCACCGAGTCCGCCACCGTGAATCCCTGCAACCGGGCCGAGTCCCCGCCGAGACGGCCGACGGCCGTCGAGTTCCCGACGATCGCCAGGCGTCCGCCCGCGGGCAGCGGTTGGTAGGCGAGCAGCGTCGCGGTGTCGAACATGTCGGTGATGGAGTCCACCTGGATGAGGCCGGAGTCGCGGAACAGTCCACGGATGGCCGAGGCGGTCAGTCCCTGTACCCCCGACTCCAGGTCGTCGACGGCCCGCCGGACCACGACGACCGGCTTGTTGCGGGCCACCCGGCGCGCGATCCTGGAGAACTTGCGGGCGTTGCCGAAGCTCTCGAGATAGAGCAGGACCACCTCGGTCCCGGTATCTGTGTCCCAGTACTGGAGCAGGTCGTTGCCGGAGACATCGGCGCGGTTGCCCGCGGAGACGAAGGTCGACAGACCCAGACCGCGCCGGGCGGCGGCGGCGAGGATGGTGATGCCGAGGGCGCCGGACTGGCAGAAGAACCCGGCCCGTCCGGGCCCGGGGACCACCTCGGCGAGGGTGGCGTTGAGTTGGACGTCGGCGGAGGTGTTGATCACCCCGAGCGCGTTGGGGCCCACCACCCGCATCCCGTGCGCCCGGGCCTCGCTCACCAGTCGACGCTCGGACACCACACCCGCGCTGCCGACGTCGGAGAACCCGGCCGAGATCACCACGAGCGTCGACACGCCCTTGGACAGGCAATCGTCCAGCACCTCGGACATGGACGCGGCCGGGACCGCCACGACGGCGAGGTCGACCGGGTCGGGGATGTCTCGGACGCTGGCATAGGCGCGGACGGACTGCACCGAGGTGGCATCGGAGTTGACCGGGTACACCGGACCGGTGAACCCGTTGCCGATGAGGTTGCGCAGCACAGTGTGGCCGATCTTGCCGACCTGGTCCGAGGCGCCGATGACGGCCACCGACCCGGGGGTGAGAACCCTCGCGACACTGCGCGCCTCGGCCGCGGTCTCGCGCGCGTTGCGGACGTTGGTCAGAGCCTCGGTGGGGTCGATAGCGAACTCGAGGTGCAGGGTGGATCCGTCGAAGGAGCGGGAGATCTCATACCCCGCCCGACGGAACACCTGGATCATCGACCGGTTCTCGGACAGGACCTCCGCCTCGAAGTGGTCGATCCCGCACTCGGCGGCGGACCCCGCGAGGTGCTCCAGGAAGATCGATCCGAGCCCCCTTCCCTGGTGCTGGTCCGAGATGGTGAACGCCACCTCGGCGAATGTCGAGTCGGGAAGGCGCTCGTAGATCGCCATCCCGATGATCTCCGCACCCAGCTCCGCGACGAACGCCATGCGGTCGCGGTAGTCGACATGGGTCATCCGCTGCAGTTCCCTGGCAGACAGGACGTCATGGGAACCGAAGTAGCGCAGGTAGCGCGTCCGCTCGGAGAGACTCGAGTGGAAGCGCGCGATCTTCTCGGAATCGTTGGGCAGGACCGGACGGATCCGCACCGCCCGGCCGTCGGAGCCCAGGACGTCGGCGGCCCACTCGTGCGGGTACCCCTCCGGATACGCGTCGACCGTCGTGTCGGTGGAGGCGTGCTCCGGCGGAGTGACGACGGGCGCATCGCCCTCGGGGTCGCCGACGTCGGTCGTTCCGTCACCGGGGTTGGCCATCGTGGTCCTCCAAGAGACTTCGGTGGTGGATGGTGGGCACCCGCGACGCGGGCGTTGCGGTCAGTCCCGGGGGTCGTCCGGGTCGAGCCCGAGAAGGGGGTAGACGGAACGGCGGGTGTCGAGGATCGACTGGTCGAGTCGGGCCAGCGTCCGGTCGACCTCTCCACCGCGATCGGCGCCGGCGGGCTCCCACGGCGTGTGCGCGGGGGCGGCGCCATCACTCATCGTCTGCGGGACCCTGTCCGGAACGGTGTACCGCGCGGCCATGGCCGCCCACTCCTCCGGCACCCGGGTCCCCGGATCCACGGGGACCCCGAGGATCGCGGCGATGAGGTGGGTCCACGATCGCGGAACCACCCGGACCAGTTCGTATCCACCTCCGCCGATCGCGATGATCCGCCCCTCGCAGAGCTCGTCTGCGAGCGCGATCACCTGGAGGTAGGACTCGCGGTGGCCGTCGACTGTGAGAGACAGGTCGGCCAGCGGATCCTCCCGGTGCGAGTCGCACCCGGCCTGCATGACGATGATCTGTGGTTCGAACGCACGGAGGGCCCCGGGTACCACGGCGTGGAATCCCCTCAGCCACAACCCGTCCGTGACCGCTGGCAGGAACGCCAGGTTCACCGCGGTGCCCTCCGCCCGCCCCACGCCCGTCTCCGATGCCCACCCGGTCGACGGCCACAGCGTGGCGGGGTGCTGGTGCAGGGACACGGTCAGCACACGCGGATCCTCGTAGAAGGCCGCCTGGACACCGTCACCGTGGTGGACGTCGATGTCGACGTAGGCGATGCGGTCGTACCCGTTGTCCAGCAACCAGCTGATGGCCACCGCGGAGTCGTTATAGACGCAGAACCCGGCCGCGGCGGCGGGCATGGCGTGGTGCATGCCGCCCGCCACGGACACCGCCCGG
>NZ_JAALDW010000098.1:10052-12439 GCF_014145055.1 Dietzia sp. DQ11-38-2 | reverse complement strand
CGCGCTCGACCAGGAACGACTCCCGGCCTGTCTCGGGGTGGCCGGGAAGCGCGAGGTAGGTGAAGCCGCGGGCGGTGGGGCTGTCGATAACGGACGTGACCTCGCACGGCGCCGCGATTCTGAGCCACGCCCCCGGCCCGGTGCGCGGACGGAGCGTGACGGTGCGGCCGACCGTGGCGGGACCGTCGGAGACGACGACGAGGCCGGCGCGGCGATGCATGTCCCAGGTGAACAGTGCGCGGCTCGCGCGGTCGAAGAGGTCGGCCCCGGAGCCCAGAACGGCGTCGCGTCGGAACCGCCGGGGGCGGCTCACGCGGAGTGGACCTGGTTCTGGGCGGTCTCCAGTCCGTGGGTGAGCAGGAGCTCGACCGCGTCGGCGGCGTCCTGCACCAGGAACGGCACGTCGGGCTGCTCGAGCTTGGAGAAGCGCTTGAGCACGTAGTCCGCCACGGCCATGCGCCCCGGTGGCCGGCCGACCCCCGCGCGGACCCTGATGTAGTCCCTGGTGCCCAGGGCTGCGGTGACCGAGCGGAGCCCGTTGTGCCCGCCCTCGCCCCCGCCGCGCTTGAGACGGACCTGTCCGAAGTCGATGTCGATCTCGTCGTGCACCACGATCACGTCGGTGGGCGCGACGGAGAAGTACTTGGCCACCGCGGCGACGGGCCCCCCGGACAGGTTCATGTAGCTGCGCGGCCGGGCCAGGATCACGGCCTGGTCGGCGACCCGCGTCTGGGCCACCTCGCAGTTGGTCCGCTTGTGTGTGGAGAAACTCGCCGGCATGGGCAGGGCGCGGGAGGCCAGCTCGAGCAGCACGTCCCAGCCGATGTTGTGGCGGGTCCCCTCGTAGTCGGGACCGGGGTTGGCCAGGCCCACCACGAGTCGGGGCCCGGGGGTGTCAGGGGTACTCACGGTCTCATGGTCCCAGACCGGGTCGGTCGGCGGCCCACCCCGGCCCTCCCGCCCCGGCCCGCTCACCTCGTCAGGGTCGCAACTCTGCGCTGGCCGTCTCGAGCACCGCGGCGGTCAGGGCGTCGAGGCCGGGCGACTGGAGTCTCCAGTGTTGCCAGAACAGCGGGACGTCGAGGGGGCGGTCGGGAGAGACCTCGGTGAGCTCACCGGAGACCAGCCACGGGGTGGCCAACTGTTCGGGGACCAGGCCCCAGCCCAAGCCGGCGGCGATGGCACGGACGTGGTCGTGCGAGCTGGGGACGAAGTGGCGGGGGCCGGTCGGTTCGCGTCGCGCGAGCCGACGGTAGTGGAGTTCCTGGTGGGCGTCGCTGCGGTCGAAGTCGACGATGGGGGCCCGGCCCAGCGCGGTCGTGGGCGAACCGTCGCGCAGGTGCCGGGCCACGAATCCGGGACTGGCGCACGCGAGGTATCGCATCGACCCCAGGGGGAGTGACCGACATCCCTGGACGGCCCGGGACTCGCTGGTCACCGCCGCCATCACTTCGCCGCGACGGAGGAGCTGGGAGGACAATGACTCGTCCTCGCGGCGGAGGTCGAAGACCACCTGGCCCGAGCCGTGGACCTCGGTCATGGCGTCGAGAAACCAGGTGGCGAGCGAGTCGGAATTACACGCCACCGCCAGGACCACGTGCTCCGACGGGGTCTCCGCTCCGTCGAACTCGCGGGACAGGGACTCCTCCAGGTGGAGCATCTGACGTGCGGT
The DNA here is from genome assembly GCF_014145055.1 of Dietzia sp. DQ11-38-2. Classification (NCBI taxonomy): domain Bacteria; kingdom Bacillati; phylum Actinomycetota; class Actinomycetes; order Mycobacteriales; family Dietziaceae; genus Dietzia; species Dietzia sp. DQ11-38-2. The sequence continues at coordinate 10,767 of NZ_JAALDW010000098.1, read as the reverse complement.
CCTGAGCACCGTCTCGCCGGCATCGGTCGCCGTGACGGGACGGTCCCTGCGGACCAGGATGCGGCCGGCGGAATCTTCCAGCGACCGGATGCGCTGAGACACCGCCGACTGGGTGACGTGGAGATGGGCGGCGGCCGCGTCGAAGGAGCCGAGGTCGACGACGGCCACGAGGGTACGCAGGTGATCCAGATGCAGTGCGTGCATAAGTCTGGCTAATGCTAGCTGAAGAACTGTAGTAGCACTGCAGACCGCGCGGATCTAGCGTGAGTGCGTGACCACCACCTCCACCCTCCTCATGGGCGCCGGTATGGGCCTCGGGCTCATCGCCGCCGTCGGCGCCCAGAACGCCTACGTTCTCCAACGCTCGATTCGCGGAGACGTGGCGATGGTCCCGATCGTCCTGTTCTGCGTCGTGTCCGAGGCCGCCCTGCTCCTGCTCGGTGTGGCGGGGGTCGGGGCGCTGGTCGAGTCCGCGCCCGCCGCCCTCACCGTGATGACGTGGTTCGGGGTCGTCTTCCTGCTGGCCTACGGCGCCGTTGCCGCGTCCCGGGCCCTCCGGCCCGGCAGCGGGCTGCAGGTGGACGGGGACGCGCGCGTCCCCTCGACCCTGGGCGCGGTCGCGGCGTGTGCGGCGTTCACCTGGCTCAACCCTCACGCCTACCTCGACAGCGTGGTCTTCCTGGGGACCCTGGCCAATCAACAGGCCGGGGACCTC
>NZ_JAALDW010000098.1:0-9899 GCF_014145055.1 Dietzia sp. DQ11-38-2 | reverse complement strand
ACGCCGGGATCGCCGTGATGATGGTCGCGCTGGCCGTCGGCCTGATCCGCGGGTAGCGACCGGGGCCGGGGAGTACAGCCGGGCGCAGAGCTCCGTGGGGAGCGGGAGCCCGGGTGAATGACCTCGGGCCCGGTCCGACGCGGTGGTCGAACCGGGCCCGGTGCCGGGTCGCGGGAGGTCAGGCCTCGCCGCGGGAGGTCAGGACTCCTCGCCCGCCTGCTCGGCCTCCTGGGCGGCGTCCTCGGCGGCCTCACCCTCGGGCGCCTCTTCCTCCTCGGCCTCGAGATCGGACTCGGAGGGCGCCTCGATGATGTTGACGATCAGCAGCTCGGGGTCGGAGACGAGGGTGGCTCCGGAGGGCAGAGTGATCTCCGAGGCGGTGATCTGGGTCCCGGCCTCGGCGTCCTCGACCGAGATCTCGAAGCCCTCGGGGATCTCGGTGGCGTCGACCTCCACCTCGATGACGTCGGCGTCCTGCGTGACGAGGGTGCCGGGCGCCGCGTCTCCCGTGAGGGCGACGGGGATCTCGACGGTCACCTTCTCGCCCTTGCGCACGACGAGGAGGTCGGTGTGCTCGATGATGCGGGTCAGCGGGTGCACGTCGATCTGCTTGGGCAGCGCGAGCTGCTCCTCGCCCTCGATGTCGAGGGTGAGCAGAGAGTTGGTGCCGTGGGCACGGAGGACCGCGGCGAACTCGAGCGTGTCGAGGAGAAGGTGACGCGGCTCGGTGTGGTGACCGTAGAGCACCGCGGGGACCTGGCCCGCGCGGCGGGCGCGGCGGGCCGAACCCTTGCCGAACTCGGTGCGGATGGAGGTCTTGAGGTTGTTGATTTCCTTGGCCATGGTGAACCTTCTGTCGGTGGGGAGCGCGCGTGCGCTCTGCGGGCGGGAGACCTCCCCGGCGACCGAGACGATCGCGCTGGGCGGCCCACCGGGGACCACACCGACAATGATCGCGTCGATAACGGAGTGGCCCGTCTCAGGGCCCTCCCTCGCCGAGATGACCCGATCAGCCTAGCGGCGCCGGGCCCGGCCCCCAAATCACACCGGGCCCCGCCGCCGTCAGAGGATCTCCTCGACCGCGGAGGTGGGCCGCGCCAGGCGCGTGCCCCTGCCGGTGACGACGAAGGGCCGCTCGATGAGCCGGGGGTGCGCCACCATCGCCTCGAGCAGCGCCTCGTCCGAGGCCTCGAGCAGGCCGAGCTCGGTGAACTCGGCCTCCTTGACCCGCACGGCCTGCCGCACCGTCAGCCCGGCGTCGGAGATGAGGGTCCGGAGCTCGTCGACCGTGGGTGGGGTGTCGAGGTACCTGATCACGGTCGGCTCGACGCCCCGCTCGCGGAGCAACTCCAGCGCCTGCCGGGACTTGGAACAGCGAGGGTTGTGGTAGATCGTGGCGCTGCCCGCGGCGTCCGCGGACACGTCAGGCGTTCCCGTTGAACAGGCTGGTCACCGAGCCGTTCTCGAAGACCTCGTGGATGGTGCGGGCGAGCAGCGGGGCGATGGAGAGCACAGTGAGGTTGTCGAACCGCTTCTCCGGCGGGATCGGCAGGGTGTCGGTGGTGATGACCTCCTTGGCCCCGCACGAGGCCAGCCGCTCGGCGGCCGGGTCCGAGAAGACACCGTGCGTGCAGGCGATGATGACGTCGCCGGCGCCGGCGTCCTTGAGCACCTTGACCGCGCCGGCGATGGTGCCGCCGGTGTCGATCATGTCGTCCATCAACACACAGGTGCGCCCCTCGACGTCGCCGACGACGCGGTTGGACTTGACCTGGTTGGGAACGTTGGGGTCGCGGGTCTTGTGCACGAAGGCCAGGGGAGCGCCGTCGAGAGCGTCGGCCCACTTCTCGCCCACCTTGACGCGGCCGGCGTCGGGGGAGACCACGCAGATGTTGTCCGTGCCGTAGTGCTCACGCACGTAGTCCGACAGCTGGCCCTGGGCGTGCATGTGGTCGACGGGGCCGTCGAAGAAGCCCTGGGTCTGGTCGGTGTGCAGGTCGACCGTGATGATCCGGTCCGCACCGGCCGTCTTGAGCAGGTCGGCCACGAGGCGGGCCGAGATGGGCTCACGCCCGCGGTGCTTCTTGTCCTGCCGCGCGTACGGATAGAACGGCAAGATGGCCGTGATCCGCTTGGCGCTACCCCGCTTGAGGGCGTCGATCATGATGAGCTGCTCCATGATCCACTTGTTCAGCGGCGCCGGGCAGCTCTGCAGCACGAACGCGTCGCAGCCGCGCACGGACTGCTCGAAGCGGACGAAGATCTCCCCGTTGGCGAAGTCGCGGGCGGTCTGAGGGGTGACCTCGACCCCCAGTTCGGCGGCGACCTGATCCGAGAGTTCGGGGTGCGCGCGCCCCGCGAAAAACATCAGGTTCTTCTGGTTGTCGATCCACTCGCTCACTCGGTGAGTCCGTCCTTCTAGGAGTCGTTCCGGGTACGTAGGGCGGCCTCGGCCGAACCGGAATCCGGTCGGTTCTGGATCACCCAGTCGTCGATATTCCGCTGTCGTCCGCCGGACACCGCCAGGGCCCCGGGCGGGACGTCGTTCTTGATCACGGTACCCGCGCCCGAATAGGCCCCGTCCCCGACGGTCACCGGCGCGATGAACATGGTGTCCGAACCGGTGCGGCAGTGATCGCCGATCACTGTACGGTTCTTGTTCACCCCGTCGTAATTGACGAAGACGCTCGATGCCCCGATATTGGTGTGCTCGCCGATCTGCGCGTCGCCCACATAGGTCAGGTGCGGGACCTTGGTGTGCGCCCCGATCGAGGACTTCTTGACCTCCACGAAGGTGCCGATCTTGCTGCGCTCTCCCAGCTCCGCCTCCGGACGCAGGTACGCGAACGGCCCGACCTCGGCTCCGGCCCCGACGCTCGCGCTGACGGCATGGGTCCGCACCACGGTCGCGCCCTCGCCGACCGTGGTGTCCTGCAGGGTGGTGTCCGGGCCGATGGTCGCGCCGTCGCCGATGTCCGTGGACCCGGTGAGGTGGGTGCCCGGCAGGATGGTCACGTCCCGGCCGATGCGCACCCCCACGTCCACCCAGGTGCTGCTCGGATCGACGATCGTCGCCCCGGCCCGCATGGCCTCCTCGCACAGGCGGCGGTTCATCTCGGCCGAGAGGGCGGCCAGCTGCACGCGATCGTTGACCCCGGCCACCAGGTCGGCGTCCTCGATACGGTGACCGCGGATGAGCCCGTTGGACTGACGGGCCAGCTGGATCACGTCGGTGAGATACAACTCGCCCTGCGAATTGTCGGTGCTCAGTTCGCCCAGTTTCTCCCGCAGCACGCGGGCGTCGAAGGCGTAGATGCCGGAGTTGACCTCATCGATCGCCCGCTCCTCGTCCGAGGCGTCCTTGTGCTCGACGATCCGCAACACCTCGCCGTCGTCGTTCCGGACGATCCGTCCGTACCCCGTGGGGTCCGGTGCCGTGGAGGTCAGGACGGTCACCGCCGCCCGCGGACGCAGGTCGTGTCGCGTCACCACCTCGCGCAGGGTGTCGGCGTCCAACAGCGGGATGTCCGAGGTGGTGACCAGCACTGTCCCCGAGAAGTCCGCGGGCAACGCCGCCATGCCGGCGGCCACCGCGTCACCCGTCCCGTTCTGCTGTTCCTGCACCGCGGTCGCCACCGGCACCCCCAGGTCGACGGCGAGGTCGTCCACCGCGGCCCCGACCTGCTCACGCTGGTGCCCCACCACCACGATGATCTGCTCCGGCCGGATCCCGGCGGCGGCGTGCAGCGCGTGGCCGAGCATGGTCCGGCCGCACACCCGGTGCAGCATCTTGGGGGTCGAGCTCTTCATCCGGGTGCCGGAGCCGGCGGCCAGGACGATGACTGCGGCCTGCGAGCGGTCGGTGTCGGGTGTGGTCATCAAGTCTCCTCGGGCGGCGTGAGTTCCGCGCTGGCGGGCGTGGCGGTTCGTCCCGGCAAGGATAAAGGGTGTCCCCGGACGGGAGGACCGGGTCTGCCCTAGCCGCACCGGCCAGGGGACCTGCTCAGACCGGCGGGTACCGCTCCGCGCGCAGGAGCCGCGCCAGATGCGCGGCGTTGGCGGACAACGTGGCGATGGTCGAGGACACCGCGGACGGGGTCTCGTCGAGATCCGCGTAGTCCTTGGGGTTCATGGCCTCGTGGTTCCAGTACGTGCACCCCTGCGCCGGGATCGTGAACCCGATGTCGTTGAGACCCTGGAACGTGTCGGCCACGATCTTGTGCGCGCCGTCCTCGTTGCCGACCACGGCCGTCACGGCGACCTTGCCGAACATCGCGGGCCGTCCCTGCTCGTCGGTCTCCGACAACTGGGCGTTCAGGCGCTCCAGCACCCGCTGGGCGATGCTCGACATGTGCCCAACCCAGGTCGGGGTCGCGAGCACCAGCACGTCGGCGGTCTTGATCCTGTCCAGGATCCGCGGCCACTGGTCGCCGTCCCCCATGTCGTCCTCCACCCCGGGACGCACGTCGAAGTCGGCCACCCGCACGGTGTCGCCGTCGATCCCGTGGGACGCCAACTCGTCGAGTACCTGACGGGCGATGAGGTCGCTGCTCGACTCGGCGGGTGAGGCCTTGAGCGAGCACACCAGGGCGATTGCGTTCAGTGAGGTCTCCATGGCGGGGACGGTAGGAGCCGGGCCTTGAGAGGACAACCGGTGGAGGCCGGTCGGTGCGGCCCCTACGGTGGGCCCCACCGACCTGGCCGTCCAGCGGAGAGGGGACAGATATGACCCACGACAAGACGGTGGCCGACCTCGTCGTCGAACGGTTGGTCGCCTGGGATGTGGAACGGATCTACGGGTACGCCGGTGACGGCAACAACCCGCTGCTCGGCGCGCTGCAACGGTCTGACGTGGCTCCGAGGTTCATGCGGGCGCGGCACGAGGAGTCGGCGGCGTTCATGGCGGTGGCCGAGGGGAAATACTCGGGCGGGGTGGGGGTGGTCACCTCCACCCAGGGCCCGGGCGCCGCACACCTGATCAACGGCCTGTACGACGCCAAGCTGGATAGCGTCCCGGTGGTGGCGTTGGTGGCGCAACAGCACACGAGCGCGCTCGGCTCGGACTACCAGCAGGAGATCGACCTGAGCAGTGTGTTCGCCGACGTCGCCGGCCCCTTCATGCAGACCGTCGTGTCGGCCGAGCAACTGCCCATGGTGATCGACCGCGCGTTCCGCTCCGCTCTGACGCACCGGACCCCGGTCGTCGTCGTCATCCCCCACGACGTGCAGACCGCGCCGGCGCCGCAGCTGGCCGGCGAGCAGGGTCAGGAGGAAGGGGTCCAAGAACACGGCGTGGTGGTGACCGCGCCCGAGTGGACGCACGGGGTGGTCTGCCCGCGTGAGGACGACCTCGCGCGCGCGGTCGAGGTGCTGACCGCGGGGGAGCGCGTGGCGATCCTGGCCGGGCGCGGCATGGCCGGGGCGCAGCAGGAGCTCATGGCCCTGGCCGAACGCCTGGACGCCGGCGTGACGATGAGCCTGCTGGGCAAGCCGTACGTCGACGAGTCACACCCGCTGGTGGGCGGGACGATGGGCCACCTGGGGACCACGGCGAGCGCCCGCATCCTGCAGAACTGCGACACCCTCCTGATCGTCGGATCGAACGACCCCTGGACCGAGTTCTACCCGCGGCCCGGGCAGGCGCGGGCCGTACAGATCGATCTCGACCCCTCGCACCTGGCCAACCGCTACCCGGTCGAGGTGGGGCTGGTCGGGGACTCGGCGGTCGCGCTACGTGCCCTGACCGAGCGCGTGGGCGAGCGAGATCGGTCGACGTGGCGCGGAGAGGTGGAGACGTGGGTCGGGCAGTGGCGGGAGATCTCCCGCGAGCGCGCCGAGGTCCCGGCCCGGGGACTCAACCCCGAGCTGGTGGCCCGTCGGCTGTGCCGTCACATGCCCCACGATTCCCGGCTCGCCGTGGACGTGGGCAGTTCGGTGTACCACTACGTCCGGCAGATGGACCTGCCCACGTCGGTACCGGCCCACCTGTCGTCCACGCTGGCGTCGATGGGGTGCGGCATCCCGTACGCGATCGCGGCCAAGGCCACGGCCCCGGCCCGTCCGGTCGTGGTGCTGGCGGGTGACGGAGCCGTGCAGATGCTGGGGATCAACGAGTTGATCACCGTCTCCGAGGCGTGGCCCGGATGGGCCGACCCCACGATGGTCGTGGTGGTGCTGTGCAACGGCGACCTGGCCGAGGTGAGCTGGGAGCAGCGGGAGACCGAGTCGGCCCCGCGGTTCGCGCCGTCACAGGACGTCCCGGCGTTCGACATGGCCGGCTACGCCAGGCTCCTGGGCCTGCGGGGCGTCCGCGTCGAGGACGGCCGGCAACTCGACGCGGCGCTCGAGGAGGCCTTCACCGCGGACCGGCCCACGGTGATCGAGGCGGTCACCGATCCGGATGTCCCGCTGCTGCCCCCCTTCCCCCACGGCCGGGAGATGCTGGGTTCGATGCGCGAGGGACTCCGGGCAGAGGGGGACGAAGGACACCACGGGTTGGTACTGCTGGAGGAGTACGCCCGAATCGAAGAGGAGAGGTTCACATGACCGGGATCAACGAGCCCGACCCCCAGTCCGTCACCCGTCAGGGCGAGGAGGAGGTCCGCACCCCCCGCAACCGCCGTCAGCCCCTGCTCGCCGTCCTGGCGATCGCGGCGATCCTGGTGCTCGTCCTGGCGCTCGTCATGTCCGGTGGAGGCTAGGCCGGTGCGGGCGACGGGGTGCGGTCGTGACGGCGCGCCTCGACACGGCGCTTGACGTCCTCGATCGCGCGCACGCGTCGCCGATGGCCGCGCCGAGCGGCTCGCACGGGTCCACCGGGCAGGGCCACCTGTGCCCGATCGGCGACAAGGTTGCGGGCGGCGATGAGCGGCAGGAGAGCGACCGCCGGGCTCAGGCGGGGGATGCCGACGGCGTCCGCGTACTCCGATCCCAGTGACAGGCGCGCCAGGTCGGAGTGGACCCGGGAGAGCAGTCCGTCCAGGCCGGGAATGCGTGAGTCCCGGACCCGGCGACCGTAGAGCAGGGGAGCGGCCGCGAGGGTCGACCCGGTGAGCGACGTGGACGACTCGTCCGGATCGACCTCCGCCCAGGCCGCCAGCCACGTCAGGCGCAGGAGATCGTCGATGGACGTCACCTGCAGTTCGGGAACCACGCCCATCGAGTGCGAGATGTAGCGGTACAGATGGATGATCGCGTCACGTTCGCGTCGGGAGTACCAGTGCCCGGCGGCCATCGCCCCCAGCGCCACACCGATGATCGGAACCATCGTCACGCAGTAGTGCAGTTGGTTGACCGGCTTACCGTGGGTGTCGGGGTTCCAGTCCCCGCCGTGCTCGATACCGGCGCGGATGTAGGCATGGACCAGGCGGACCCGGGCGGTGTTCTTGGTCCCCTCGCCGAACCGCTCCATCCCTCCCGGCGCGGCGCAGTCGATCGACGACGAGACGGTTTCGGTGATCCGTGCCGCGGTCCGGTCGGCCAGTTCCCCTCCGCGCAGCAGCACGTCGTTCACGCGGGGTGAGACGTAGCTGGCGGGGAACGCGATCCCGGCGGTGAGCGCGGTCAGCGTGTGCGTCGGCGTGCGCGCGATCGCCTGTGCCGCCAGGTCCAGCTTGTCGTAGTCCACCCAGTAGGGCACGTCGTCGATGCTCGCGATGAACGCCGCGACCGCCGGGTGCGGATCCGTCACTGTCTCGATGCCCTCCTCGAGGGCCTGTTCGACCTGGCCTCGCAGTGTCGCGCCGCCCCCGCCGTGGATGGCGGCAACCACCTCGTCGGCCACGGGGTCGCAGGTGTGCATGAGCTTGGTGAACGCCTGCACCTGGGCCTCGGTCGGCCGGACCGAGTCCCCGGCCATCAACGACATGATCCCGCGGAGGACACCCCGCTGGAGGATCGAGGGTGTCTCGACCCGAGCGTCCCTGTCGTGGAGACGAGGCGTCGGAATCGTTCGTGGTGTCGACGGGGCGTGCGTCATCGATCTCCTCCTGGGTGTGGTCGGACCACCATGGCACGAACACACCCAATTAGTAAACACCTGATTCCGGAATTGGGCGATTCCCCGGCCCTGTGCCATCCTTGACCCGTGTCACCACGTGAGGGCCCGCGCACGTACGCGGGTATGGAACCCGAGGAGCGCCGGGTGCAGCGGCGCCGGCGGTTCGAGGAGGCGATCGTCGATGTGATCGCCACCGAGGGGCCCTCTGCCGCGACGGTCCGCCGAATCTCGGCGACGGCCGGAGTGGGACCTCGCTTCTTCTACGACCACTTCCGCGACACCGACGACCTGATCATCTCCGTCTACGACACCATCGCGGCCGACCTCGTGACGCGGGCGACGGTGGCGCTCGTGTCAGCCCCGCACGACGTCTACGCTCGCGCGCATGCCGCCGTGGGGGCCATCGTCGAGTCGATCGCGAACGACGTCCGTCGGGGACGGTTTCTCCTGTCCGACACGCCTGCTGTGGTCGAGTCCCGTCGGCGATTCGTCCATCGGGCGGCGGACGCGCTGGTCGAGCAGTCCACCGAGCTCGGCGAGCCGCTCGACAAGGCGTCGGCTGACGTCATCGCCGTCGTGGTGATGGCGGGGGCGTCCGAGCTGGTCCGTGGATGGCTCGACGGCGTGCTGGAGGTGGGCCCGCAGGAGATCACCGGTCTCCTGGCCACGACGCTGACGAGCCTGGTCGATCAGAGGACGTCGAACAGCTGGCCGAGAACTCCGGCCGGGTAGGACTCCGCGCCCGGGACTCCACGCCCGGGACTCCACGCTGCCTCGTGGCCCGGGCCGGGCCGCTGACTCGGCTCCCCCGCCAGGACTCGAACCTGGAATGTCTGAACCAAAATCAGAAGTGTTGCCGATTACACCACGGGGGAACGACCCTGACCGGGTCGGTAACAGTCTGGCACACCTCACGCGGCCCGCTGCCGCAGACCTGGTCGCACCGGTGCGTTCCGGTCCGGTCCCGCCGGGGCGGGGGCGGCCGCCGGGGAGGGCCCGCTCGGCCGACTAGGCTTGGGGGACTGTCTCGAAGGGGTTGATGATGACGGGCGAGGGCATTCCGGCGCCGAGGACCAGGATGACGGCCGCGAAACGACGGCAGCAGTTGGTCGACGTGGGTCGCCGGATCTTCGCCGAGTACGGCTACGATTCCGCCACCGTCGAGGAGATCGCGGCCGTGGCGGGGGTGTCCAAGCCGGTGGTCTACGAGCACTTCGGCGGCAAAGAGGGGCTCTACGCCGTGGTCTGCGATCGCGAGCTGGCGTACCTGGGTGCGGAGATCACCGAGTCCCTTCAGGGCGAGGGGTCGCGGAGGCGCATCGAGCGCGCCGCCATGGCGCTGTTGCGGTATGTCGAGGAACGCACCGACGGCTTCCGCATCCTGGTCCGCGAGTCGTCGATCGCCCCCGGTGGATCGTATTCGACCCTGCTCAACGACGCGACGGCGAGCGTGACGTACATCCTCGAGGAGGAGTTCGTGAACCGCGGCTTCGACCCCGTCACCGCGAGCGTGTACGCGCAGGCGCTCGTGGGCATGGTCTCCGGCACCGCGCAGTGGTGGCTGGACGTGCGTACCCCGCCCAAGGAGGAGGTGGCCGCGCACATCGTCAACCTGTGCTTCAACGGGCTGTCCCACCTCGACCCGCGGCCGAGCCTCGAGGCCGAGGTGCGAGACAAGTACGCCGGCCCGAGCAGTCCGGAGGGCACCCTGGCGGGCCGTGACCTACGCCCGGGCCCGGGCCGCCCGTAGCGATCCCCGTCCCGGGCCGGTCGTCGACCTCAGGCCGCGGCGGGTGAGGGCAGCCGTTCGAGGTCGGCCCGCAGACGGAACGCGACGGCCACCATCACGGCGCCCGCAGCCAGTCCGAACCAGCCGGCGAAGGTGACGAACGCGCCGGTC
>NZ_JAALDW010000097.1:3095-10431 GCF_014145055.1 Dietzia sp. DQ11-38-2 | reverse complement strand
CGTCCTGCCCGGGGGCGGTATCCGCAGCCGCGGCCGGCGTGGACTCGGCGGGAGTCCGGGCGGGCGAGGACTGGGCGGGCGAGGACTGGGCGGCAGCCTGGGACCGTCCACCGCGGGCGGCGTCGATCATCGCCACCAGATCGCTCTTGCGCTTACCTGACAGCCCCTTGAGGCCCATCTGCTGGGCGAGAGACTTGAGGTCCGCCAGACGCATGGCTGCCAGTGCAGCCCCCTGCGGAGGTGTGGAGTGGGTTTCCGTCGAGGTCACGGGTGTCCTTTCTGGGCCCGGACCGAGTCGGTGTCAACCGCTCCGCGCCGGGCAACTGTCCGGGACGCAGACACGCGTCCCGGGTGGCCGCTGAGGCCTTCCGTGGCGGCGAACTGGCCGGACACGGAGTCGTCTGAGGGGGATGTGCACGAGGTGATTCCTGCCGGGTCGGCTTCATGTTGACCGTCGACGTCGGACGAGACCCACTCACGGGCACGACAATCCCGATTGGCCACGCGCCGTTCGGCCGCTCCCCCGGGACCGCCTCGCGGACTGCTCACCGCTGGCGGGGTAAGCGTACGGGAGATGTCTCGGGATTCAGGGACGACCGGGCGTCCGTGGCTTCAGAAAAGCATACTACCCGCTGTCCGCCCCACACGCGTCCCCCTCGCGAGTCCCGCCTGGCGTGTCCTCATCCCCACCGGCGGGCGGTAACCTAACAGCCCACTGCGGCCGAGTGGAAGGAGGTCCGATGTTCGGAACGATGCTCGAGACCCCGTTGCTCGTGTCGCGGATCCTCGACCACGCCGCGGAGCGACACTCGAGCTCCACTGTCACCGGTTTCGTCGGCGACATGGTGCCGAGGACCTCCCGGTTCGACGTGATCGCGGCCCGGGCCGCGGCCACTGCGCACGCCCTGACAGATCTCGGTGTGGGTGGCGGCGACGTGGTGGCCGTCCTGTCCGGCAGCCGCCCCGAGGTCATCGAGTCGATGTTCGCGATCCCGTCGATGGGCGCGGCGGTTCTCTCGCTCAACGTCTTCCGATCCCGGTCGTTCCTCCTCGCCGCGCTGCGCGACAACGACGTCTCGGTGCTGCTGGTCGATCCGGAGTTGCTGCCCCGCGCACTCGATGTGATCGACGATCTGGAGCACGCACCCCACCTCGTCGTGTTCGATGACGAGGTTCACGGGGACACCACAGCGCCGTCCGGGGACCGACACGGCGGGCAGCTCCACGCCCTCGAGACACTCCTCGACGGGCGACCGACCACCTTCCCGTGGCCTGAGCTCGACGAACGCACCGCCGCCGCGCTCGCATACACCTCCGGCACGACGGGGCTGTCGAAAGCGGTGGCGTTCACGCACCGGTCGATCTGGCTTCACTCCATGCAGATGTGCATGGCCGAGAGTGCCGCGCTCCGTAGTGGGGACAGCGTCCTGACGACCGTGCCGATGCACCACGTGCTGTCCTGGGGACTGCCGTACGCGGCCTTCATGACCGGGGCCAGCATCATCACCGCCCGGCCGCGGCCGGGTCAGGCCATGCACTCCGGACGCGAGCTGGCGGAGCTACTGGCCACGTTCAGGCCCAACAAGGTCGCGACGACGCCGGCCTCGCTCCAACGCCTCCTGCGACACCTGGAGAACCACCCGCAGCCACTGGGCCACCTGAGCGAGGTCCTGGTCGGCGGCTCTCCGGTGCCGGAGGCGCTGTTCGACGCCTTCGTCACCCGGCACGGGGTCACCATCATGCAGGCCTACGGCCTCACGGAGTCCAGCCCGATCGCCACCTTCGCCCGCGCCGATCCCCACTCCTCGGCGACCCATCGCCGGGCCCAGATCCTCGGACAGGGCCGGTTTCCCGCCGGGGTCGACGCCCGGATCGTCGAGTCCGGACGAGTCCTTCCGAACGACGGGTGGTCCGTCGGCGAACTCCAGATCAGGGGCCCGTGGGTCACCGCTCGCTATCTGGGCGACGACGCCACCGACCGGTTCGTCGACGGGTGGCTGCGCACCGGGGACATGGCCACCATCTCCCCGCGGGGCTACCTCGACGTGGTCGACCGGGTGGACGACATCATCGCCTCGGGAGGCGAGCTGATCTCCTCGGTGGAACTCGAGCACGCCGTCCTCCGGGACGATCGGGTGGCCGATGCAGCGGTGATCGGGGTGCCGGACGAACGCTGGGGCAACCGCCCTATGGTCCTGGTCCACCTCAAACCCGGCGCGTCGGCCACCGCCCGGGCCCTCTGGGACTCACTCGAGGGCCACGTCGACCTGTGGAAACGACCGGATCACTGGGCTTTCGTCGACGACATCCCGCGCACGTCGGTGGGAAAGTACGACAAGCGGGCCATCCGTTCGCTGCACGCCGAGGGGGCCTATCGGGTCACCACCATCTCGCCCGGCTCCGCCACCTGATCAGGCGTGGGCTGTGCTCACTGCGCGGCGAGTACCCGGGCGCCCTCGGCGATCTCGAGGTCCAGAACCTGCCACCCCCGCGCCTCGGCGTCAGCGCGCAGGTCGGTCGGCAGCGGGCTGGTCCCCAGCACCAGCACGGTGGGTCCTGCTCCGGAGACCGTGGCGGCCAGACCCCGGTCCCTGAGCCGGGCGATCCACTCCGTCGTGCCGACGAGCGCCGGGGCCCGGTAGGACTGGTGCAGTCGGTCCTCGGTCGCGGCGAGCAGGAACTCCGGATGCGAGGCCAGCGCCACCGACATCAGGGCGGCTCTACTGGCGTTGAAGGCCGCATCCTCGTGGGGCACCTTCTCCGGGAGCAGCCCGCGCGTCTGAGCCGTCGACGAGGTCTCGGACGGCACCAGCACGGTGGCGACGATCGTCGGGTCCACATTCATACGGACCGCCCGGTAGGTCACCGCGGTCGCCGACCTCTCGGTCCACGAGACCACCACCCCACCGAGGACGCTGGCCGCGGCGTTGTCGGGATGTCCCTCGAACTCGCTCGCCAGCTGCACCAGGTGCTCGTCGGTCAACACCTGACCCATCAGCCCGTTCGCCGCGACCAATCCCCCCACCGCCGCCGACGCGGAGGAACCGAGACCCCGGGAGTGCGGGATCGCGTTGGTACAGGAGATCCTGACCCCGGGCGCGCCCGTGCCACCGGCACGCAGACCGGCTTCCACCGCCTTGGCGACGAGGTGTGAGGCGTCTGCAGGGACCTGCCCCGCCCCCTCCCCCGAGACCTCGAGTTCCAGGCCCGAGGCGATCGTCGTCACCGTGATGGTGTCGTACAGGCCCAGCGCCACACCGAGGGCGTCGAATCCCGGCCCGAGGTTGGCGCTGGAGGCGGGCACCTCGACGGTGACCGAGCGGCCGACCGGCAGGATGCGTCCCCCGGAGCTGCCGAAGACCTCCGGGCCGGCGCCGCTCACGGCGCTCATTCCAGTCCGAGGGCGCCGGCGACGGCGGAGGGATCCACCGGGATGGCCTCCACCTCCGGCATACCCAACAGGGCGGTGTCCGGATCCTTGAGCCCGTTGCCGGTGACGGTGCAGACGATCGTCTGCCCGGGCTCGAGCTCCCCGTTGGCGTGGGCGTCGAGCAGACCCGCGACCGACGCCGCGGAGGCGGGCTCCACGTACACGCCGTCCTTACCCGCGACGGTGCGGTAGGCCTCGAGGATCTGCTCGTCGGTGCGCTTACGGAACGTGCCGCCGGACTGGTCGCGGGCGGCGACGGCGCCGTCCCAGGACGCCGGCGCGCCGATGCGGATGGCGGTGGCGATGGTCTCGGGGTTCTTGACCGGCGCGCCGTCCACCAGCGGCGCCGCACCGGCGGCCTGCACCCCCATCATCCGGGGGCGGGTCGAGATGATGCCGTCCGCGTGGTACTCGCTGTATCCCTTCCAGTACGCGGTGATGTTGCCCGCGTTACCGACAGGCAGGAAGTGCAGGTCGGGAGCCCGCCCGAGCACGTCGACGATCTCGAACGCGGCGGTCTTCTGGCCCTCGATCCGCACGGGGTTGACCGAGTTGACCAGGCCGATCTCCGCGTAGGTCGCGGTGGTCTTGCGGGCCAGTTCCAGGCAGTCGTCGAAGTTGCCGTCGACCTGGATGATCGTGGCCCCGTGCATGACGGCCTGCGCCAGCTTCCCGGCCGCGATCTTGCCCTGCGGGATGAGCACCGCGCAGCTCATCCCGGCTCTGGTCGCATAGGCGGCGGCCGAGGCGGACGTGTTGCCGGTCGAGGCGCACAGCACCGCCTTCTGACCGCGCGCCCTGGCGTCGGTGACGGCCATCGTCATCCCGCGGTCCTTGAACGAGCCAGTCGGGTTGAGGCCCTCCACCTTGAGGTACACCTCGCACCCGGTCACCCCGGAGAGGTAGGGGGCCGGCAGGAGCGGGGTCCCGCCCTCGAAGAGCGTCACCGTCTCCCAGGTGTCTCCGATCGGGAGCCGGTCGCGGTAGGCCTCGATGAGACCGGGCCAGCGGTGGTGAACTGGCTGATGGGTGCTGCTCATTCTGTGTCCACTCCCTCGAGTCGGATGACGCTGGTGATGACCGAGACCGCGTCCTGGTCTGAGAGCGCTGCCACCGTGTCCGCGAGCGCGCGCTCCGAGGCTCGGTGGGTCAGGACGGTGAGCTCCGCGGTGGGCTCGGCATCGTCCAGCTCGGACTCGGGGAACTCGACCT
Source organism: Dietzia sp. DQ11-38-2 (assembly GCF_014145055.1). Taxonomy (NCBI): domain Bacteria; kingdom Bacillati; phylum Actinomycetota; class Actinomycetes; order Mycobacteriales; family Dietziaceae; genus Dietzia; species Dietzia sp. DQ11-38-2. The sequence goes on along the minus strand of NZ_JAALDW010000097.1, from coordinate 5,789 downwards.
CGGTCTGCCGGACCTGGGCGATGGACACCCCGTGGCGCGAGAACTCGGCGGCGACCAGAGCCAGGACGCCGGGCTTGTCGGCCACACGCATCCGTACGTGATAGCGGGTGGAGACCTCGTCCATCGACGCCACCGGCAGCGCCGCGTACGTCGACTCCCCCGGCGCCCGGCCCGCGTCGACCTTGTTCCGGGCCGCGGCGACCATGTCCCCGAGGACGGCGGACGCGGTCGGGGATCCACCGGCACCCTGCCCGTAGAACATGAGCCGACCTGCCGCCTCCGCCTCGACCACGACTGCGTTGAAGGCGCCGTTGACGGTGGCGAGCGGATGGCTGTCGGGCAGCAGCGCCGGGTAGACGCGCGCCGAGACGGCCTCGCTGCCGTCCTCCCGCTGCAGCTTCTCGCAGATCGCCAGGAGTTTGATCGTGCAGTCCATGTCGCGGGCCGACGCGAAATCGTCGGGCGTGATCCGGGAGATGCCCTCCCGGTAGACGTCGCCCGCCGTGACACGGCTGTGGAACGCGATCGAGGCCAGGATCGCGGCCTTGGCCGCCGCGTCGTATCCCTCGACGTCCGCCGTGGGGTCGGCCTCCGCGTATCCGAGCCGGGAGGCCTCGGCGAGGGTCTCGGCGTAGTCGGCGCCCGTGGACCCCATCGCGGAGAGGATGTAGTTGGTCGTTCCGTTGACGATCCCGAGGACCCGCTGGACCTGGTCACCCGCCATGGAACGCCGCAGAGGTCCGATCACCGGGATCGCGCCGGCCACGGCCGCCTCGAAGTACAGGTCGGAGCGGGTCGAGTCCGCCGCCTCCGCCAGTTCGTCGGTGTACTCGGCGAGCAGGGCCTTGTTGGCGGTGACCACGGCCTTGCCGTTCCCGAGCGCCTCCAGCAGCAGGGGACGCGGTACGTCGATACCGCCCATCAGTTCGACGACGACGTCGACGTCGTCCCGCGAGACGAGCGAGGACGGATCCGCCGTCAGCAGCTCGGGGTCGATCCCGCGGTCGCGGGACAGGTCGCGCACCGCGACACCCCGCAGGACGAGCGGAGCCCCGATCCGGGAGGCGAGCGCCTCCGCGTTCTCCGTCATGTAGCGGATGACCTCGGTACCGACGGTGCCCATTCCGAGCACCGCCACCCCCACGGGTCGCACGCCTGACGCCGTTGCGTCGCTCACTGTCCCACCTCCAGGCTCGTCAGATCGTCCAGGGTTTCACGCCGGAGCACCAGGCGTGCCCGTCCGTCACGGACCGCGACCACCGCGGGCCGGCCGATCAGGTTGTACCGACTGGACATCGAATAGCAGTAGGCGCCGGTCGCCGCGACGGCCACCAGATCCCCTGCCCCGGTGTCCTCTGGCATCCACAGGTCGCGGACCACCACGTCACCGCTCTCGCAGTGTTTGCCCACGAGTCTGGCCACGACGGGGGCGGCGGTCGACGCGCGGCCCACCAGGCGGGCGTCGTACTCGGCGTCGTAGAGCGCGGTCCGGATGTTGTCGCTCATCCCGCCGTCGACGCTGATGTAGCGACGTCTCTCCCCGCCGGCGAGGTCGACGTCCTTGACCACGCCGACCTCGTACAGGGTGACCGTGCCGGGTCCGGCGATCGCGCGGCCGGGTTCGACGACCAACGTGGGGGGCGCGAGCCCGACGTCCGCCGAGAACCCGTCGACGATCTCCCTCAGTGCGGTGGCCAGGTGCGCCACCGGGGGCGGATCGTCGGTCGGGACGTAGCTGATGCCCAGGCCGCCGCCCAGGTCGAGATGATCGAGCTGGGCCGTGCGTTCGGCCCCGAACTCGTCGACGATGTCGCGCAGGAGCCCGATCACGCGACGCGCGGCGAGTTCGAAGCCGTCGACGTCGAAGATCTGGGAGCCGATGTGGCTGTGGAGTCCGGTGAGCCGGATGTGCGGTGCGTCGAACACCCCGCGGACGGCGGCCATGGCCGCGCCGCCCGCGAGCGAGAACCCGAACTTCTGGTCCTCGTGCGCGGTGGCGATGAACTCGTGGGTATGCGCCTCGACGCCCACCGTCACCCGGATGAAGACGTCCTGGACCACCCCCTCCTCGGCGGCGATGCGATCCAGGAGCGCGATCTCGGACATCGAGTCGAGGACGACGTGCCCGACCCCGCTGCGGACGGCGAGCCGCAGTTCGTCGGCGGACTTGTTGTTGCCGTGCACCGTGATCCGGGCGGGCGGGAAGTCGGCGCGCAGGGCCACCGCGAGCTCGCCACCCGAGGCGACGTCGAGGCTCAGTCCCTCCTCCGCCACCCAGCGCGCCACCTCGGTACAGAGGAACGCCTTGGACGCGTAATGGACCCGGTCCGCGCCACCGAAGGCCTCCGCCATCTCGCGGCACCGGGAGCGGAAATCGTCCTCGTCGATCACGAACAACGGGGTCCCGTACTCGGCCGCCAGGTCATCCGCGGCCACCCCGGCGAACTCCACCACACCGTCGTCGCGTCGACCCGCGCCGCGCGGCCAGACCGCCGGGTCCAGGGCCATGACCCGCCCCGCGTCGGTGGGACGCTCCCCGATACCGGGCGCGTGCGGGAACTCGTGTCGGGACCCGGCCGGGTGCGCGCTCACATCTTCTCCGGGGCGGTGACGCCGATCAGCCGCAGGCCGTTGGCCAGGGTCTGCCGGGTGGCCGTGCTGAGCGCGAGCCGGGCGGCGTGGAGCGGGCCGGGC
>NZ_JAALDW010000097.1:0-3071 GCF_014145055.1 Dietzia sp. DQ11-38-2 | reverse complement strand
CTCGTCACCCATCGGCAGGACACGACACGTGTCGTAGAAGCGGTGGTAGGCACCCGCGAGCTCCTCCAGATACCTGGCGACCCTGTGCGGCTCCCGCAGTTCGGCGGCACTCGCCACGACCCTGGGGAACTCACCGATGGTCCTGATGAGGGCACCCTCGCGGTCCTCGACCAGGAGCGCGAGGTCGGCCGCGTCGGTCGTGACCCCCAGGTCGGCCGCGTTCCGGGCCAGGGAGCACAGGCGGGCGTGCGCGTATTGGACGTAGAAGACCGGGTTGTCGTTGGTCGCCGACGCCCACAGTTGCAGATCGATGTCCATGGTCTGGTCCACCGAGGAGCGGATGAGCGCGTACCGCGCGGCGTCGACGCCGATCGCCTCCACCAGGTCGTCGAGCGTGATCACCGTCCCCGCGCGCTTGCTCATCTTGACCGGGACACCGTCCCGTACGAGGCTGACCATCTGACCGATGAGGACCTCGATCGCCGCGGGATCGTCGCCGAGCGCCGCCGCCGCTGCCTTGAGCCGTGCGATGTACCCGTGGTGGTCGGCGCCGAGCATGTAGATGCACAGGTCGAACCCGCGGTCCCGCTTGTCGAGGAAGTACGCGATATCGCCGGCGATGTAGGCCGCGTTGCCGTCGGACTTGAGGACCACGCGGTCCTTGTCGTCACCGAAGTCCGTGGAGCGGAGCCACCAGGCGCCCTCGGACTCGTACAGGTTGCCGTTGCCCTTGAGCACCTCGATCGCCCGGTCCACGGCACCGGAGGTGAACATGGAGTTCTCGTGGGTGTAGACGTCGAAGACCGTGCCGAACTCGGCGAGCGAGGCCTTGATGTGCGTGAACATCAGGTCGACACCGGTTGCCCGGAAGGTCTCCAGGGCCTCGTCCTCCGGCTGCTGGAGCACGTCCGGGTGGTCGGCGACCACGCGCGCGGCGATGTCCTCGATGTACGCACCCGCGTACCCGTCCTCCGGCGTCGCGTCGCCGCGGGCGGCGGCGAGCAGTGACCGGCTGAACCGGTCGATCTGGGCACCGTGATCGTTGAAGTAGTACTCGCGCGTCACCTGCGCGCCGGACGCCTCGAGGACGCGCCCGAGGGCGTCACCGACCGCCGCCCACCGCGTGCCGCCCAGGTGGATGGGGCCGGTCGGGTTCGCCGAGACGAACTCGAGGTTCACCCGGCGGCCGGCCATCGCCTCGCCGGTGCCGTACGACTCACCCTGCTCGATGACCGAGGCCACGAGCGCCCCCTGGGCTCCGGAGTCGAGGCGGATGTTGAGGAATCCGGGACCGGCGATCTCCGCCGACGCCACGCCGGGATCCGCGGCGAGCGCGGTGGCGATCTCCTGGGCCAGCTCCCGCGGCGCGGCGCCGACCTTCTTCGCCAACTGCAGTGCGACGTTGGTCGCGTAGTCACCGTGGTCCGGATTGCGCGGACGTTCGACGGTCACCGTGTCCGGCACCACCGAGATGTCGGCTCCGCGCTCGGAGAGAACGGTCAGTAGCGCGGCACGGATGACGGCGGCGAGGTCGGCAGGAGTCACGTCTTCCTATCCTAGGTGTCAGCACGTCGGCAGTGGAATCGGACACCGGCTGGTGCCCGGGCGGCCGACACTCGCGGTACCGATACGGGGCCGATGCGGGCCAGGGAGCACCCCGGTGCTACGATCGGTCTCGCTGTTCAGCAGGGCGGTTCGATGGAGTCGCCCGGTGGTCAGCCTCCGGCCCCGTGGGGCCGGTATCCCGCCCTCGTAGCTCAGGGGATAGAGCGTTGGTTTCCGGTACCAAAGGTCAGAGGTTCGATTCCTCTCGGGGGCACCACGACAGCGGGGCCCGGGCATATCAGCCCGGGCCCCGCTGTCTGTTCGAACCGGCGTCCACCGGCTACCCGATCGGCGGGGTCGGCGTAGCGGGCTCAGCGGGGCAGGGTGATCCCGTCGACCTCACCGATGCGTGCGACCACCCGCTCGAAGATGCCGGTCAGTGTGCCGATCTCGTCCTTCGTGAGAACGTCGATGAGAAGCTCCCGGACCTTCTCCACGTGCATCGGGGCCACCCGGGCGATCGCCTCCGCTCCGGCGGCGGTCAGGGTGACGATCGTGCCCCGGCCGTCCTCGGCGCATTCGCCCTTGGCGACCAGTCCCCGGGCTTCCATCCGCCGGACCTGATGTGACACGCGGCTGCGATCCCACCCCAGAGCAGCTCCCAGGTCCCGGGCGCGCAGACCCCGCCCGTCCGCCTCGCTGAGACTGACCAACACCGCGTAGTCGGACTGGGACATCGACGCGTCGCGCTGGAGCTGGCGTTCGATCGCGAGGTCGAGCAACTGATTGACTTCCCTGTACCGGCGCCACATGCACTGCTCTTCGTCGGTCAACCAGCGTGTCTCGCTCATGGGGCTATTACAGCACGACCACCCACCGCCCGGACCTGCAGCCACCGGTCCAGCGTCGGCCGAAGTTCACCGCTCTCACTCGGTGGCCGATCCCGCCCCCCGCATCACGTGGGTACGCGCGCCACCGACACCCGCGAATCGTGAGCGGTCGCAGGTGAGGACGATGACCTGAGAGGTCGACGCCGCCGCGGCGATGACCGCTCCCATCGTGAGGCGCCGGGACGGATCCGTGTAACCCATGGTGTCATCGAGAAACACCGGGACTCCGTTGTCTCCGACGAGCCGGGCGCAGGCGATCCGCACGATCACCGCCAGCTGCTCCCTGGCCCCACCTGACAGGGAGTCGTAATCCACGGAGACGTCCCCGATCCTCCGACTGAGAATGGTGAGGTCCTCCCCCAGCCGAACGTCGAAATCGGGCCCGTAGACAAGTCGACCGAGCTCGACCACCGCGCGGTGGAACGGCTCCTGGTATGCCCGGAGCGCCTCGGACCGACGCCGTTCGAGGGTTCGGTGGAGGAGGTCGGCCGCGCGCGCCCTGCGCCACAACGCGGCGTTCTCCCTCTCCGCGGCGTCGACCTCACGCTCGGCCACCGCGACGTCTCCGAGCCGCCCCTGGTCACTGATGGCGCTGACCCGACCGAGCGCGGTGGCCACCGCCGACGCACTCTCCCG